>CAMLLI010000174.1 GCA_946480685.1 uncultured Flammeovirgaceae bacterium
GTAGTATATATCCGTACAGAATGCGCGCCTATCTTGCTCAACACACTGCCCGGCAATGTATAGCCGAGATTTATACTTCTGATCTTAACAAACGTAGCATCGTAGTAGCCGAGTGTTGTCCACGCGTTGCCGGCATTCGGAGGTGTGATTCTCGTAGAAGGCATCGGGAAGTCGTTGGTAGGATTGGTCGGTGTCCAGTAGTCTACTTTTAAGCCACTGCGTTTACCATCGAGGTTGGTAAGGTACGCGGCTGTCGGCTGATGTATACCGCTGATGATGGTTCCGCCAATGCGTGCATAGGTAACAAACGAGAAATCGAAACCTTTAAACTTGAAACGGTTCGTTATACCGCCCTGCCATTTAGCCTGGCCGCTGCCGATAACTTTACGATCGTTATCCGGATCAATGTTTCCATCCGGTACACCTTCTGGTCCACTGATGTCACGGATCTTCAATTGACCCGGCACCTGTCCATATACTGCGGCTTCGTCTGCTTCATCGAGTTGCCATACACCGAGTTTCTCATAGTCATATATAGCACTCAACGGGGAGCCTATGTGCAGACCGCTCGCGATGTTGCGCTCGAAACCATCCTGCAGGTATAGCAGTTTGTTTCGGTTCCAGAATACATTTATATCCGAGCTCCAGCTAAATCCACCTGGTGTCTCTATGTTTACAGAAGTAAGCGAGATCTCTACGCCTTTGTTCTCCATGCGTCCGATGTTGGTAGCGTATGTGCCGGATACACCAGACGTAGGTGGCAGTTGCAAATTGTAAATGATGTTATGCGTTTGCGCGTTATACCAATCGATGGTACCGGTAATGCGATCGTTGAGGAAACCGAAGTCAAGACCTATATTGGTTGTGCGGGTAAATTCCCAAACGAGTTTCTTACTTGGAATGGTGCTTACATAATATCCGCCTTCAACGTTCTCTCCGAAGTTGTAGAGTATAGGAAGGTTTCTGTTGGTATTCCAGTCGGAGTTATAGATGAGGTTTGTTACACCACCCAAGGTAGCATACGGTGCAACAGCCTGGTTCGAAGTTTCACCCCAGCCGGCACGTACCTTCAGGTTTGATACTACGTTGCTCACGTTTTCCATGAATGTCTCTTTGATAACATTCCATCCTACCGATACAGCAGGATATTGATGCCAGCGATCTGTAAGGCGTGAAGAACCATCCACACGGCCGGTAAGTGTTAACAGGTATTTGTCATCGTACGCATAGTTAACACGAAGCATATAGGACACGAGTCCCCATGAAGTTTCACTTCCGCTCAAGGTAGCGAGGTTTGTAGTAGACTGATTCGACTGACCGAGGTTATAGAACTGTACGAAGTCCTGATCGATTGAATCTTTTGCTACATACGTATTGTGTGTCTGATCTTTCTGTATACTGAAAAGTCCGGTTACACCAACTCTGTGTTTTTCTGCTATAGTCTTATCAAACATAAGCAAGTTCTCCAGCGTATATCCGTAACCAACCGTATTGTTTACACTTGCTGTATTTCCCTGCAGCGGACGGAAATAACTATCGCTTCCTCTGAACTGTGCATTCTCTTCCTGGCGATAGTCAAGTCCTACATTTAATCTATACTTTAACGGATCGATGATCTTTACTTCAGCATATAAACTGTTGAATGAACGAAGTCTGCGAATGCGATCAACCCAGTCGTTGTCATTGCTCTTCAACAACAGCGGGCTATAGGTGTTCGCCTGGTCATCGAGGTTACCGGCTGGTGTTTTGATGATCTCACCTGCTGCGTTGTAGGCAGGCATCAACGGACTCAATGAAATTATATTGAACATCGGGTTGATGGATGAACCGTTGCGTGTGCTATAGGTATTCATGCTGTTGAATCCTATTTTGATGCGTTCACCAATCTGCAGATCGTTGGTAAGGCGCAAGGTAAGACGACTGAAATCCTGACCGGGCAATACCGTTGTCTCTTTGAAATATCCACCCCCTACAGAATATTGGCTCTTCTCTGTACCTCCTGAAACCGTCAGGTTATGATCGGTGATGTAGCCGTTCTTATACATGAGGTCTTGCCAATCGGTAGATCGACCGGTGTTGATCGACTCAAGTTCTTCCGGCATATAGCCTCCATTCCACGGAGATGTATCACGCATCGCTCTATACTCAGCAGCATTATATACCGGGTATTCGCGCGCTACCGAACTGATACCATAGTAAGAGTTGAGTGATATACGATTCTCTCCGGGTGTTCCTCTTTTAGTAGTAATAAGAATGATACCGTTGGCACCACGCGAACCATATATAGCAGTGGCCGATGCATCTTTCAATACTTCTACTGATTTGATTTCATCGGGGTTGATATCGTTGAGGTTGCCTCCTTCGAAAGGTATACCATCCAGAATGATGAGCGGATCATTCGCTTCAGCACTGCTAACGGAACGTTCACCACGAATACGAATTCTTGCTCCGGCTCCGGGCGTACTGCCCACCCGTTGTATCTCAAGACCTGCTGCTCTACCCTGTAAAGCTAATTGCAGGTTTGCCACAGGCACTTCACTTAACATTTGCGAGTTAACCGAAACAACAGAACCGGTAACATCGGTCTTCTTCATCGTTCCGTATCCCACTACTACAATTTCACCGAGTGTCTCAATGTTGGGAAGCAGGTTTATATTGATTACGGTTCTGCCACCAATAGCTTCTTCTTCGGTGAGATAGCCAATGAATGAATATACCAGCACTTGCGGATCATTGGATGCCGGTATAGTTAGTGAGTAATTACCTTCTGCATCGGTCGTGGTTCCGGTGGTTGTATTCTTCAGGAGTATACTTACGCCAGGCATACCGTTGTTGCTTTCATCGGTCACTTTACCGGTAACAACATTTTGTGCAGAGGCCATTGAACTAAGAAAGACGCACAGCAGCAAGAGCCTTATCCGGACAGGACAGACAGACTTTCGCAGCGCTACATAATAGATTAGTAGAGCTTTTTGTTTCATAGAGTTATAGTTTAGTTGAGTATCGAAAACGTTTGCAGAAAAAAGACAAAAGAATCCCCTCTACCATCTGAAACCCGCCTCTTAAGCTGTCTTCATCCGGAAATAATCATTGTTATGACTAAGGTGAAATAATGATTTAAAAAATGCAACCGATTGCAAATATTTATTTAAACATGACACTTTTTACAGCAATTATGCTGATAATTGTAATGCAACCGATTTAATAGAATATTAACGATTGTTGCCGACAGCGTTGAATTAAGACGAGAGAACAAATTGTATTTTGCATCGCTAAACTTTGCCCTCTACCAGATTCATGAACACGCAAAAAGAAATTACGATATATGATATAGCGGAAGCGCTCGATCTTTCGCCTGCTACGGTTAGTCGTGGTTTGAAAGATCACCCGGCCATCAAGAAAGACACGCGTAAAAAAATTCTTGACAAGGCTAAAGAGCTCGGGTATCAGCAGAATCTTTTTGCCAGTAACCTGAGACGAAGCCGAAGCAATACGATTGGTATTATTGTACCGCGACTCAATAGTTACTTTATGTCGGCTGTGATATCGGGGATGGAGAAGGTTGCTAATGCTGCCGGGTATAATCTTATCATCAGCCAGTCCACCGAATCGAAAGAGAAAGAACTTGCCAACATCAAGACACTCTATAATAGCAGAGTGGATGGTTTACTCGTTTCGTTGGCGTACGACTCGGAAGACATCAATCACTTCGACCTGTTTCTCAATAAAGGTATACCGCTTATATTTTTTGACCGCGTATTTGAACATCCGCGCTGCACGAGTATTGTTATTGACAACTATAAAGCCGGGTACGAAATTACCAACCACCTGATCAGCCAGGGATGTAAACGCATTGCTCATATCACGGGCAGCGTTATACGAAATGTATATGCCGATCGTTTGAAAGGATACCGCCATGCACTGGTTGACAATTCTATCCCGTATGATGAAAGTCTTGTATTTCCCTGCAACCTGAGTGAACAGGCCGGTGCCGAAGTAACGCAACGGCTATTGGAAATGCCGGAGTTGCCTGATGGTGTATTCGCGGCCAACGATACTACAGCCGTAAGTTGCATTCGTACGCTGAAGCAGGCCGGTATAAAAATTCCGGAGCAGATTGCCGTAGCCGGATTCAATAACGATCCACTATCAAAAGTGATCGAACCGAATCTCACTACGATGAATTATCCGGGACAAGAGATGGGCGAACTCGCAGCTGCTACGCTCATTCGTAAACTTGATAATAAGGAAGGCACAAGTCTCAATACAATTGTACTGCATCACAATTTGATTGTGCGGGAATCTTCTTTGCGAAAGAAATAAACCTATATCTACAACTAAAGCCTGTATGCAATGATTTTATACCGATCGATGTTCCGTGTACTTCTTGCTGCAGTGCTTTGCGCTGCTTCATCCACTGTATATAGTGAAGATGGTTATCAACTCTGGCTCCGGTATAACAAGCTTACGGATGCATCGATTATAAATCAGTACAAAGTATATACGCAAGCGATTGTACTGGAGAAAGAATCATCGACATTACTCCTCGCGCGACAGGAGCTTCAACAGGCGTTGCAAGGTCTGTTACAGACAAACGTTACTTTCAACAATACGCTGCAGGGCAGCAGTATCATTATCGGAACGCCATCGTCATCAGCTATTATAGCATCGCTGGCACTATCCGATAAACTCAAAGCAGCCGGAGATGAAGGTTTTGTTATTGTGCAAACGCGTATTAAAAACAAACCCTGTGTAGCCATTGCTGCCAATAGAGATATAGGTGTACTCTACGGCACGTTTCACTTTATACGATTGCTGCAAACACAACAGCGAATCGAAAATATAGCCGTCACCAGCGCGCCTGCTATAAAGCATCGCATACTCAACCATTGGGACAATCTTGACAGAACAGTTGAGCGCGGCTATGCGGGTTTTTCGTTGTGGGACTGGCATCGGCTCCCCGGTTATATCGATGAGCGGTATATTGACTATGCACGTGCAAATGCTTCCATCGGTATAAATGGAACGGTGCTCACCAACGTAAACGCCAATGCACAAGTACTTACCGAACCGTACTTGAAAAAAGTGGCTGCACTTGCCAATGTGTTTCGTCCGTATGGAATAAAGGTATATTTGACAGCCCGCTTCAGCGCACCCGTGGAGATTGGCGGACTTTCCACCGCTGATCCGCTGGATGCCAACGTTAAAGCCTGGTGGAAAAAGAAGGTTGAAGAAATATATACCTATATCCCGGATTTCGGTGGTTTCACGGTGAAAGCAAATTCAGAAGGACAACCAGGTCCGCAGAACTATAATCGTAATCATGCCGATGGCGCCAACATGCTGGCCGAAGCTTTGGCTCCGCACAACGGTATCGTTATGTGGCGCGCATTTGTTTATAGTAATGAAGTTCCGGAAGATCGCGCAAAGCAAGCCTATAATGAATTTAAACCGCTGGATGGATCATTTGCTAAAAATGTACTTGTACAGGTAAAGAATGGTCCTATAGATTTTCAACCACGCGAACCGTTTCATCCGCTCTTCGGTGCCATGCCAAAGACTCCGTTGATGATGGAGTTTCAATTAACGCAAGAGTATCTTGGCTTCGCCACACACCTGGTATATCTCGCTCCTCTGTTTAAAGAATGTCTGGATGCCGATACCTATATAAAAGGCCAAGGTTCTACAGTAGCGCGTGTTGTTGATGGCTCGCTTGAAAATCATTCGCTCACCGGTATAGCAGGCGTAGCCAACATTGGCAACGATCGTAACTGGACAGGCCATCCGTTTGCGCAGGCAAACTGGTATGCATTGGGAAGACTGGCATGGAATCCTTCGCTATCATCCGAGACGATTGCTGAAGAATGGATCCGCGCTACCTTTACCAATGATGAGAAATCCGTAAGTACATTGAAAGATATGATGCTTGCTTCGCGTGAGGTAACGGTACAGTATATGACTCCACTTGGGTTGCATCATATTATGGGATGGAATCATCATTACGGTCCGGCTCCGTGGATCAAAGATAAACCGCGCGCTGACTGGACATCGGTATATTATCACCAGGCGGACGAGAATGGTATCGGATTCAACCGTACGGCTACCGGCAGCAAGGCTCTTCTACAATATACTCCGGAAGTGCAAAAGATATATAGCTCACCTGAGGCTTGTCCTGAAGAATATTTATTGTGGTACCATCATGTTCCTTGGAATTATAAAGTAAAATCCGGACGAACGCTCTGGGATGAATTATGCTATCGCTATTACCAGGGTGCGGACTCTGTTCGCAGGATGCAACAGCAGTGGAACACATTGAAAGGTATAGTAGACGCAGAACGCTTTCAGCAAGTGAGCAGTCTGCTCGCTATACAACATCAGGAAGCCATCTGGTGGCGGAATGCGTGTGTGCTATACTTCCAGACGTTCTCTAAAAAAGATATACCGTCCGGACTGGAAAAGCCGGATCAGTCACTTCAATATTATCAAAGTCTTGAATTTCCGTTTGCCCCCGGTATAAAACCGAAGTGGTAAATGGGAACGCTCCTATATCTAACGCATTCATGAAAACAACAACCAACAAAATTGCCATTGTAACGGGAGGCGGTTCGGGGCTCGGGCTCGCCATTGCACATAAATTTGTTCAGCAGAACATCCGCACGATTATTACCGGGCGCAACGAAGAAAAACTGAACGAAGCTGCAAAAGAAATGGGGTCACTCTGTATACCGCTTGCTTTTGACATTACCGATTTGTCCATCATTCCGCAAAAAATAAAGTATATAACCGAAACCTATGGAACGATTGATATACTGGTAAACAATGCCGGTATAAATATGAAGAAAGACCTGGTGGATGTAACAGATGAAGAATTTCAGACTATACTTCAGACGAACGTGCTCGGTGTATTTGTGATCAGTCGCGAAGCAGCAAAAGTTATGCTGGCACAAAAGAGCGGATCGATCATCAACATCAGTTCGATGGCATCACAATATGGTATACCGAAAGTGATTGCCTATACCGCTTCCAAAAGTGCGATTGAAGGAATGACACGCGCGATGGCCGTTGAACTTTCACCTTCCAACATCCGCGTAAATTGTATAGCGCCCGGCTTCATTGAGACACAAATGTCAGCGAAGGCACTCAACAGCGATCCCGAACGAAAAGACAAAGTACTAAAGCGCACGCCTATGGGAAAACTCGGTATACCCCGCGATGTAGCCAACGCAGCCTACTTCTTCGCCTCCGAAGAATCATCGTTCGTAACCGGAACTGTGCTGCCGGTGGATGGCGGGAACTCGATTGGATTTTGAGGGAGGCTACTGGCTACAAGCTGCTGGCTGCAGGAAAAGAGTTGTCTGAGGTGAGCTGCGAGTTTTTAGCTGCGAGCTGTGAGTAGAGTTTTTACTTAGTAAAACGTTTTGCGTTCGTGGCTATATATAGCTGCTGGCTTTTGGTTGCTGGTTGCAGAAAACTGCAACCAGTGGCTTGTAATAAACAGCTAACAACCACAAGCCTGTAACCAAAAACTTATCCGGTAGTTATACCGATATATATACCTATATTAATAATCGTTGCTATTAAATAAGAACGTAAATTCAGCAATCACAACTAGCAGCTGGCAGCCAGAAGCCACTAGTGTCCGGGGAAAAGTATAGAAAAAAATTAAGCGGGAT
>CAMLLI010000175.1 GCA_946480685.1 uncultured Flammeovirgaceae bacterium
GTTTGCGTGCGGTATCATGTTTGATATTTATGCGGATATACGCGTGGTTCATATAGTATAGGGGTGGTGAACGAGTGTGATAAATAACATATTTCAAAAAAACTTGTGCTTGTAAAAATGTTTTTCACTTTCGCAGTGTTGTAAGGTACAATCCATTAGAAAAGTTACAATCATGAGTACAAAAACAATCAACGACACCTTTCGTATAGGTGAAGATCTCACTGTTAACCGGCTAGGTTATGGTGCTATGCGCATTACAGGCGAAGGTATATGGGGACCTCCGGCCGACAGAGCTGAGGCATTGCGCGTATTGAAACGTGCTGTAGAACTGGGCGTAAATTTTATAGATACGGCAGACAGTTACGGACCCGATGTATCGGAAGACTTAATTGCCGAAGCATTGCACCCGTACCCGAAAGACCTGGTGATCGCCACGAAGGGTGGCTTCGAACGCTCCGGTCCAAACGTATGGAATGTTAATTCACATCCCGATCATTTGAGACAAGCCCTGGAAGGAAGTTTGAAACGTCTTAAGGTGGAGCGAATAGATCTGTACCAGTTGCATCGCATTGATCCTAAAGTACCCGCAGAAAAATCATTCGAGTTTTTACGCAAAGCACAGGAGGAAGGAAAGATTAAGCATATAGGTTTATCGGAAGTAAGTGTTGATGATATCCAACGTGCTCAGAAATTTTTCCCGGTTGTATCGGTGCAGAATATGTATAGTGTTGATAACCGGAAGTGGGAATCGGTGCTGGAGTATACGCACAAAAATAATATAGCTTTCATTCCGTGGTATCCGCTAAGTGCCGGAAATGTAGCGGCACAACAAACGTTGAAAAATATAGCAGACCGTAACCAGGCTACTGTACACCAGGTTGCGCTTAGCTGGTTGTTGCACCGCGCTGATAACATTCTGTTGATACCCGGTACATCGCGCGTTAAACACCTGGAGGATAATATGAAGGCCGGTGCACTTGATCTCAGCGATCAGGATCTGCGCGAATTGAACGCCATTGCGCCAGCATAAAAAGTCTTCACTACAGAAGACATAGTATACATGAGAACCTGAGCGTTATACCTCGGGTTCTTTTGTATTCCCGCATTTTTAACTTTCCTCACTTTTTGCAACGGCATACTTTTTTATGAGTAAAAAAATGCCAATTCGTGGCTCATTCATTTTAGTCTGACTTCCCATTGTACTGGCACAGCTTTTTGTAAACAAGCATGGTATGGCGGTACAAAACAATCAACCCAAAACATTATGGTGGCAGAGCGGAGTTGTTTACCAGATATATCCGCGCTCGTTTCAGGACAACAATGGCGATGGCATCGGTGATCTGCGCGGAATCATAACCCGGCTTGATTACCTACAGTGGCTGGGCATTCGTGCTATATGGATTTCACCTATATATCCGTCACCCATGGCAGACTTTGGTTATGATATATCCGACTATCAAAATATACATCCTATATTCGGTACACTGGAGGATTTTGACGAACTCGTTCGTGAGATACATGCTCGCGATATGAAACTCATCCTTGATCTTGTTCCCAATCATACCTCCGATCGGCATCCGTGGTTTCTTGAGTCGAAGTCTTCGCGTGATAATCCGAAGCGCGACTGGTATATATGGCGCGATGCACGAGCGGATGGTGGTGTACCCAATAACTGGCTTGCGGCCTTCGGTGGATCAGCATGGCAGTGGGATGAGACAACTCAACAATATTATTATCACGCGTTTCTGAAGGAGCAACCCGACCTGAACTGGCGCAACCCGGAAGTACGGAAGGCGATGCTTGATACCATGCGCTTCTGGCTCGACAAAGGTGTAGATGGCTTTCGCGTTGACGTTATGTGGCACATGATCAAAGATGAGAAGCTGCGCGATAACCCGGTAAACCCCGACTACCAACCGCACATGTCTACGTACGATCAGCTGCTGCCGGTATATTCAACCGACCAGCCGGAAGTACATGATATAGTACGTGAAATGCGCGCATTACTCGATCGTTATACCGAGCGCATGCTCATCGGGGAAATATACCTGCCCATACACAAGCTGGTTACATATTATGGTAAAGACAATGAGGGCGCACATCTGCCGTTTAATTTTCAATTGATAACACTTCCGTGGAATGCACGTGTTATAGCTTCGGCTGTAAGTGAGTATGAAGGAGCATTGCCTTCGGAGGGCTGGCCGAACTGGGTATTGAGCAATCATGATCAGCCGCGTATAGCGAGTCGTGTAGGTGCTCATCAGGCGCGTGTAGCCGCTACGTTGTTGTTAACGTTGCGCGGTACACCAACAGTATATTACGGCGATGAGATCGGCATGCGTGATGTCCCTATTCCTTTTCATGAGATACAGGACCCGCAGGGATTGAACATGCCCGACAAGAATCTGAGTCGCGATCCATCACGCACACCCATGCAATGGAACAACAGTGAACAGGGCGGTTTCACCATAGGTAAACCATGGCTCCGGCTCGATCGTAATTTTTATCAGGTTAATGTACAGGCGCAAAAAGAAGATACGTACTCCATGCTTCACTTGTACCGGAAACTGATTCGCCTGCGCGAAGAGCACAGTGCGCTGGTAACAGGAAATTATATACCGGTATATGCCGATCACCAGATGATGGCCTATATACGTGCCGCAGACGGAACACAGCGCCTGCTGGTCGTGCTGAACTTCAGCCATCGTCCGTGTTATTTTAAATCACCTTCAGAAGTACTGAAAGGTACCATCATCGCCTCAACTTCGCCTGAACTGGAAGGAACACCGATGGAAGGAACGACCAGCCTCAGTGGAGATGAAGCCATCGTTGTGCTGCTTGATAACTGAAACAGAATTTTTCGATTAACTATATATATGTCTACAGATGCACGCATTCACGGTGCAGTATATGCGAAAGACGGAACCTGCACATTTACAGTGTGGGCTCCCGAGAAGAAGAAAATGATACTACACCTCGTATCTCTACAGCAACGAAAAGTGGAGATGACTAAGGATGAATCCGGATACTTTTATACCAAGCTGAATGATGTAACGCCCGGCACGCGCTACTTTTTTATGCCGGACGGTAAGGAAGATATACCGGATCCTGCATCTTATTTTCAACCGCAGGGTGTGAAAGGTCCATCGGAAATAATAGACCATGATGCTTTTATTTGGGAGGATACTGCCTGGCGTGGTAAGCCGCTGGAAGATCTTATACTATATGAGTTGCACGTAGGCACATTTACAGAAGAAGGTACATTTGAAGCCATCATTCCCCGCCTGGATGATTTACTGGATACCGGTATAAATGCGATCGAGATCATGCCGGTGTCTCAATTCTCCGGAGAACGCAACTGGGGTTATGATGGTGTTTTTCCTTATGCAGTGCAGCACTCCTACGGAGGTCCGGAAGGATTGAAGAAACTGGTAAACGCGTGTCATAAAAAAGGTATAGCCGTCATACTGGATGTAGTATATAATCATATAGGACCGGAAGGAAACTGGTTTGGACACTATGCGCCTTACTTTACCGGCACGTATCGCACGCCATGGGGCAACGCTATAAATTTTGATGGCGAATGGTCGGATGGCGTACGCGATTATTTCTCCGGTAATCCTGTATACTGGTTCAGCCAGTTTCATATCGATGGCTTGCGACTGGATGCTATACATGCCGTGTTCGATACGAGTGCCGAACATTTCTGGGAGCTTTGTCACAGACGCATTAAAACGCTTGAGAGGCAGGTAGCCCGACCGTTGTATATGATTGCCGAAAGCGATTTTAACAGTCCGAAAGTAGTGACGTCCATTGGGCAGGGCGGTGTAGGCTTTGATGCGCAATGGCTCGATGATTTCCACCATGCGCTATATGTTTTGTTAGACGAGCGTGGAAAGAAGCGCTATGAAGATTTCGGCTCGCTGGAGCAATTGGAGAAAGCCTATAATGAAGGCTTTGTAATGAGCGGTGAGTATGTAAAATTCCGCAAGCGCAGGTATGGTGCTTCATCCGCAGGTATACCAGCCAATCGTTTTTTTGTTTTTAATATGAATCACGACCAGGTTGGTAATCGCATCCGCGCTGAACGGTTGTGTATGCTGGTTGACTTCGAAAGACTGAAGCTGGCAGCTGCTGCCGTTTTACTTTCTCCCTATATACCCATGCTCTTTATGGGAGAGGAGTATGCAGATGAAGCTCCGTTCTTTTACTTCATCAGTCATGAAGATCCTGATCTTATCAAAGCCGTGCGCGAAGGGCGTAAAAAAGAATTTGCTGCATTTGCCTCTGAAGGTGAACCACCCGATGCCTATGCGCAGGAAACGTTCCAAGCCTCCAAGCTTACCTGGTCGAAACGCGATGAAGGGAAGCATGCTGTTATCCGTGCATGGCATAAACAACTTATCAGTATGCGACAAAACCTCGCTGCCATGAAGAGTTATGCACGGAAAGATTTTAAGGCATCTATTGTCGGTGCGAACGCATTGCTGCTGCATCGTAAACATAACGATGCCCATATACTTTGTCTATTCAATTTCGCTGAAGAGGAATGTATATATAACACAGGCGGGTATGCAGCACAGTGGAGAAAGGCATTGGATTCGAAAGATAGCAGGTGGAGTTCGGCGGGCAGTACAACCGCAAGCAGTCATCCTTCCGATATTCGTGCAGGTGAAGGCATCACTATACAACCGCTGAGTGTTGTCGTATATAGCAGTTCCTATCAATAGAACATGCTATATACTTGATATATATAGGAATCAACTTTTCTTTTTGTCTTTATCTTTATCCTTGTCCTTATCGCTATCTTTGTCTTTCTCCTTGTCTTTATCTTTATCATCCTTTTTTCCGAATACCTTCTCCAGGAAGGTTTTCTTTTTATCCGGTTGCGATTCCACCGTGGCGATATTTATCTCCTGGTCAATGGAAGGTTGCAGCGCCTGTATAAAAGCGTTTTGCAAAACACGTGTTAAGGCAAACCACACATTGGTATCGGGGTTCTTCAGATTTCCCTGAAAAGGAACCTTTGTAGCAACCTGATCTTTGCGCTGGTTTTCAAAAACTTCTCCGGCGGCACCAACGATAGCTTCCCACGCTTTGCGTAAAACGTTATCATCGCGGTCCTCTTGTCCCAGAATGTCCAGGTCTTGAATAAGCGGTTTAACATAGCCGGCAAATTTACCTTCCTTGGCAGCTACTTCCGTGTAAAGTCCAAAGCGCCCTTTGTTCACGTCTACTTTTGCATATGCTTTAAAGAAATCGTTAAGCTTAACCAGGTTGGTATTCTTCAGCTCTGCGTTCACATCAAACGTTGGTTCATCCGCCAGTGGGTTAAGTTTCATATTAATAGCAAGCTCGCCTTCATATATATTGGCGTGCACCCGCAGCGATGCCGGCAACACAACGGTGGAGTCGTAACTATTACGCAGGTTTTCAGCCAGTGCGTATGCATTGGTGAGATGTATATCTACGCGTGGTTTCGAAGACTCATCTATATATTGAATGCTGCCGTTGTTTATTTCGACACGGTTTACCTGCAGCGGCATGAAGTCGTCCAACAAATTTTTAAAGCTGCTCGAATCGTTTCGTACTTCATCCGGTTCCACTTTGTCTTTGGTGAAACGCATCATCGGACTTTCAAAAACAAGTTCTCCCACAATTGATCCGTGAAACAATGCTTTCCATTCCACGGAAAGATCAATTTGAGATGCACCAAAAAAGGGTGTTTCTTTTTGCGTGGTGCTGTCCACTTTATTCAGGTATATACTGTCGATTTCATAGGCACCGCGTATCAGTGCTATATCGATATCCTGAGCTTTGCCATAATAGCCCTCCATGTTGGCCAGTGTTTTATTCAGATAATGGAGAACGACATACGGAAGCGCGAGGCGCACCGCCACCAGCAGCACAGCCGCAATGGCCAGTGTCCAAAGTATTTTTTTCTTTCGTGAGGTCATGTTCTATCGCAATACATATAGCAGTATTCCCCGTGGATACTATATCGTTGTTTCGTCATTGATCTCGGTTTCTGATTCTCCCAATCGTTTTGGTTTAGCAGGGTCTTCTTTGGAAGAATTGGTAGACACATGTTCGCCGGTATCTACTTCGCTTTTTGGGGAAGATGAGACACGGCCTTGTTTCTTCTGTGATAGGTCGCGTTTATCTTCTGTATGTGATTTCGTCTGCGTTTTCATAATCGTACTGTTTAGAAATTAGAGTGTAAAAAAATAATGCCGTAAAGAAATATAGTGCTGCTTGGGAACGGATTTTTACACCGCATAATGCAACAGAGTTATAGTACATTATGAATACAACTCGTAAAAAAATAACCACACTGGAAAAATTTTCCACTGTGGTAACCAGTGTAGTTGGCAGTTCGTCAGCTTTCCTGGTAGCGGTCGTGTTGATATTTGTTTGGTTAATCACCGGCCCCATCTTCCGTTATTCTGATACCTGGCAACTGGTTGTAAATACAGGCACTACCATCATCACCTTTCTGATGGTGTTTCTCGTTCAACGCAGTCAGAATAAAGAATCAATCGCTATACATCTTAAACTGAACGAACTGGTAGCAGCGCATAGCAAAGCAAGCAATCGCCTGGTGTCTGTTGAAGACCTTACGGAAGAAGAACTTAGAGTACTGCGCAAGTTTTATGCGAAGCTTGCCAACATGAGTAAAGAAGAAGGCAGCATGCAACAAACACACTCCATCGAAGAAGCAGAAGAGCTACACGAAGAAAAACAAGCAGAGAAAGAAGGACGATAATCCGGTGTCGCTATATATTATTGTCCGTAAGAGATGCCGGTCGCAGGTTGGAGCCTTTAAAACTGTATTTCATTTCTTGATTTGCGAGTATGTCTGTCCTGCGTTTCAACATTTTACGTTGCAACATTTTGTAATTGTTGTCCTGTTAATGCGCGTTGTCTCAACTGTGTAGTCCTAATTCATCCGTTCTGCGTGTATTCATCAGGTTGGATTTTTTTTATTTCTGATATTTCACTATTTTCTACATTAAATTGATCGATAGAGATTGTTTGAATTGGAGATCCTGCACATTCCTGACCGTGCAATAGATTACTGGTTATTATAGGTTAGATCATTTTAGTGAGATCATTTTAAAGTAATTGTGTTGATCTGAATTTTTCAACGATGCGGATACATCATTGGCTTTGTATTTTGTTTTGTTTGCAGTTGTTATTTTTCAGTAACCGGACGGGCCGCTATGAAGAGTCCCGTGCCGGATTTTGGTATGCCGGATCTGCACCTTTTTCCATTATCGCCGATATATATACGTTGCTGCCTCAACCTGACTTCGGGGTTCGTGCAGAAGGCAATCAGCCTATATCTATAGTGTTAGTCGCTTTTGTGTGCTTGCTGGTGTTGACTGCCGGTGCTGTTGTTTATGCGCTTCGTAAACGCCAGGCATTCCTCGAGTTGAACAAACGCCACGAAGCGCTGTTAATTAGCAATAAAGAATTTGCTACAGCAAACGAGCAGCTTAAATATACCAATCGGCAGCTGGAAGATGCGCATGAAAAAATCGCAGAGCAGACACAAACCATACTTCGTCAGAAAGATGAACAGCTTAACCGTGTACTGGATTCTTCACAGGATATAATCTGGTCGATTGACCTGACCGGTGGCGGCAAACATTATCTGAGTCGC
>CAMLLI010000176.1 GCA_946480685.1 uncultured Flammeovirgaceae bacterium
GTAGCTAACATTCGTTTTTAGCGAAATTTTCAAATATTTTTCTCATTTCACTTGAATCGTAATTGATTATTTGTGACAATTGTACTCGCACAGAATTTTATGATGAACAATCACCAAATCACCGAACGCTTGTTAAACTCTACGGAGTTAAGCAGACTTTCTGTGCTTGTAATTATTGTCAACATTCTACTTGTCAAACCCGCGGGGGCGATAGTGGTATAATTTTTAAATAAAAAAATCACAAGCCGCCCCGATAGCCTCGGGGCGGTTTTGTTTTATATAAAAAACTACAAACTAACAGTTGTAAATATGTACTACACGAAAGACACGATCTTATTCCTGAATGGCAAGTTCATAAAAGCTGTTGATGCACATACTGATTTGTACAGTCAATCGCTTCACTATGGATTTGGTGCATTCGAAGGGATCCGTGCCTATCAAACCATGAATGGTGTGAAGATCTTCAAAGCGTACGAGCACTTTGAACGTCTGAAGAAAAGTTGTGCGTTAGTTGGAATACCATTCCACTACGAAACCGAAGAACTCATCCAGATAGCCTATCAGTTACTGGAGAAGAACGATATGAGTGATGCCTACATCAGACCATTGGTATACTGCGGACCAAACATGCAGCTTACCCATACCGATGAAGTATACCTGATGATGTGCACCTGGGAGTGGGATAAATACCACGGAGAGAAACAACTGAAGATGTGTGTTTCATCGTACCAGCGCCCCAACCCGAATTCACTCAAGATGGAAGCAAAAGTTACCGGTCATTATGTAAACTCAATCCTGGCAACAAGCGAAGCAAAAGTTAGAGGTTATGATGAAGCCCTGATGCTCGATATGAATGGCTTTGTTGCTGAAGCACCCGGAGCAAATTTTTTTATGGAGAAAGACGGAGTGTTATATACTCCTTCACTCGGACATATACTTCCCGGTATAACACGTCAGACGGTAATTAACATTTGCCGTGAGTTAGATATACCGGTGAAAGAAAAACAAATCAAAGTAGAAGAACTCGAAACCGCAGACAGCGCATTTCTGTGTGGCACCGCTGCTGAGATAGCAGGCATTGAATCGATCGATGCCAAGCCATTCAAAAAAGAATGGTACGACAGTCTGGGCGCTACGGTACAAGAGGCCTATAAATGCCAGGTACTCGAGAAATCATTTAGTTACGTTATCATCTAAACAACCAGATGTCCGTGGATGAGGAGTATCCTTCGGGGTACTTCCATCATCTGCGAGATATATAGACCTTAACAATGCAGACATCCCGGTTTGTAGCGGGATACGACTCAGAAGGGAAGAAAATTTTTTTAACTAATCATTAACCAAAAAACGTGAGTAAAGAACTTAACAAGTACAGCAAGACCTTAACGCAAGATCCAACCTTGCCTGCTGCCCAAGCCATGCTATACGGAATCGGCCTTACCGATGAAGACATGCAAAAAGCACAGGTCGGTATAGTCAGTACAGGGTATGATGGCAACACCTGCAACATGCACCTGAACAAACTGGCACAGGATGTAAAAACAGCTGTATGGAATAACGAACTCGTTGGCTTGATCTTCAACACCATTGGCGTAAGCGATGGTATGAGTAATGGTACAGAAGGAATGCGTTACTCACTGGTAAGTCGCGAGATCATTGCTGACTCTATCGAAGCTGTATGTGGTGCTCAATACTATGACGGATTGATCGCTGTAGTAGGCTGCGATAAAAATATGCCCGGAGCTTTGATCGCGATGGGAAGATTGAATCGTCCTTCGATCATGGTATATGGCGGAACGATAGCCGGTGGCGATTGGAAAGGACAAGAGCTCAACATCATCTCTGCTTTCGAAGCATTAGGACAAAAGATGGCCGGTAAACTTTCACCGGAAGATTTCAATGGTATCGTTAAGAATTCGTGTCCGGGTGCGGGCGCGTGTGGCGGTATGTATACTGCTAACACCATGGCATCTGCTATAGAAGCACTCGGTATGTCGTTGCCTTACTCATCTTCAAATCCTGCTACCAGTAAAGATAAGATCGATGAATGTATAGCATCCGGTAAAGCTATACGCAACCTGCTCTCGCTCGATCTGAAGCCGCGTGATATCATGACGTTCAAAGCATTTGAGAATGCAATTACCGTTGTGATGGCGTTGGGCGGATCAACCAATGCAGTGCTTCACCTCATCGCGATGGCGAAGTCTGTTGATGTAAAAATTACACAGGAAGATTTCCAGCGTATATCGGATAAGACACCGTTGATCGCTGACTTCAAACCAAGTGGTAAATATCTGATGGAAGCACTGCATAAGATTGGTGGTGTTCCTTCGGTAATGAAATATTTATTGGAGAAAGGATTTTTACATGGCGACTGTATAACGGTAACTGGTAAAACACTTGCTGAGAATGTGAAGGACGCTCCGTCACTCGACTTCGCGAAGCAGGATGTTATATACCCGATAGAAAATCCGCTCAAGCCTACAGCACACTTGCAGATACTCTATGGTAATCTCGCAGAGAAAGGTTCTGTAGCCAAAATCACCGGTAAAGAAGGTGAGCGATTCAAAGGACCGGCTCGCGTGTTCAATGGTGAGTTCGAACTGATAGCCGGTATACAAAGCGGTCGCGTGAAAGAAGGAGATGTTGTCGTGATACGTTATGTAGGACCGAAAGGTGCACCGGGTATGCCGGAGATGTTGAAGCCAACATCTGCTATCATGGGAGCAGGTCTCGGTAAATCTGTAGCGATGATTACAGACGGACGCTTCTCCGGAGGTTCACACGGATTTGTAATCGGTCACATCACTCCTGAAGGATACGAAGGTGGATTGATTGCCCTTGTAGAAGACGATGATCTCATCGAGATCGATATACAGAAACATACCATTAACCTGTTGGTTGATGATAAGACGATAGCCCAGCGTAGAGCAGCCTGGAAAAAACCAGGACTGAATGCCAAGAACGGAATTTTATTGAAGTATGCTAAACAAGTAAAAACTGCTGCTGATGGATGCGTTACTGACGAAGACTAAACCTGCTGCTGAAAAAGAGATTCAGGAAAAGAAAAAGATTACTGGTTCAGAAGTCTTATTGAATTCTCTTGTAGCAGAAGGAGTCGATATAATTTTTGGATACCCGGGCGGAGCGATCATGCCGGTATATGATGCGTTGTATGGCTATGCCGACAAGCTGAATCATATACTGGTTCGCCACGAGCAGGGCGCTATACATGCAGCACAAGGCTATGCCCGTGTATCGGGAAGAACAGGTGTTGTATTTGCAACGTCTGGGCCAGGCGCCACAAACCTGGTAACAGGTCTTGCCGATGCAGCGATCGATTCAACGCCATTGGTATGTATCACCGGTCAGGTATTTGCTCACCTGTTGGGAACCGATGCTTTCCAGGAAACGGACGTGATCAACACAACGCTGCCGGTAACAAAATGGAATGTACAGGTGGCAGAAGCGAAAGATATAGCACCTGCTGTTGCCCGAGCATTCTATATAGCAAGAACCGGTCGTCCGGGACCTGTGCTCATTGATATAACAAAGAATGCGCAGAACGAATTGATCGAGGAGGCTGAGTATGAAAAATGCGACCACATCCGCACGTATAAACCGAAGCCGGCTCTTCAACCTTCACAAGTTGAAAAAGCTGCTGAGCTGATCAACGGAGCGAAGCGCCCCTATATATTGGCCGGACAAGGTATATTACTGTCGGGAGCCACGAAAGAGTTGATTGCGTTCTCTGAGAAGACTGGTATACCCGTAGCCTGTACGTTGCTTGGTCTGGGTGCATTCCCGACTGATCATCCAAATTATGTAGGCTATCTCGGTATGCATGGTAACTATGGTCCGAACGTAAATACAAATGAGTGTGATGTACTCATCGGTATCGGTATGCGTTTTGACGACCGTGTAACCGGCAACGTAAGTAAATATGCTACACAAGCTAAGGTAGTACACATCGACATCGATAAGGCTGAGATTAACAAGATCATCAAGACCGAAGCGTTTATCCATGCTGATGCCAAAGAAGCATTGGAAGCCCTCGTACAGAAATGTAACACCGGCAAACATACCGAGTGGGTGAACAGCTTCCACAAGCTTAATGATATCGAGTATAACAAAGTCATACATCGTGAATGTAATCCTACAGAGAAAATCACGATGGGTGAAGTGATCTATAACCTTTCCAACTTATCGAAAGGTGAAGCGATCGTTGTTACCGATGTAGGACAGCATCAAATGGTAACGTCACGTTACTATAAATATAAAAATCCGAGAACCAACGTTACGTCAGGCGGTGCAGGTACCATGGGCTTTGCATTACCGGCAGCATTGGGCGCCAAACTTGCCAAACCTCAGAACCAGGTTGTTGCTGTGATTGGTGACGGTGGTTATCAAATGACAGTGCAAGAGCTTGGAACCATCATGCAATATGAGATCCCGGTAAAGATACTCGTGTTGAATAACAGCTTCCTCGGCATGGTGCGTCAGTGGCAGCAGTTGTTTCATGGTAAGCGTTACTCGTTTACTGAAATGACAAACCCGGACTTCATTAAACTGGCAGGTGCCTATAACATCAAAGCTCGTAAAGTAGAAGTACGCGATGATCTTCAGAGCGCATTACAGGAAATGCTTGATTCCAAAACCTCATACTTCCTCGAAGTAGTAGTAGGCAAAGAAGACAACGTATTCCCGATGGTACCGGCAGGTGCAGGCGTATCGGATGTACTATTGGAAGCACCTCCTTGCTAAAGCAAAAGACACACCCTACATCTCACACCTCACACCCCTAGTGGCTAGCAGCCAGAAACTAGAAACTATTTTATGAAACAGGACTTCACATTAGAAATACATTCGGATAATAACTTTTCGGTTTTGAACCGGATCGTTAATATACTGAACCGGAGAAGAGTAAGAATAAAACGGCTGATCGCGCACGAAGCAGAAGACGATTTCCGCAGAGGTGTAGCGGTGCTGTTGCTCTTTACAACCGAAGACATGATGGAAAAAGTAAAGCATCAATTGGAAAAACTGATTGAAGTAGAGCACGCGCTATATTATTCAGGCAGCGATCTTTACTGCGAACTCAGCGCTAAACACAACGAACAGGCCGTATAGGTATATATAGCAAAAAACGAAAACACTTAAACACGTAAAAACTTAAACACAATAAAAATGGCAAAGATTAATTTCGGCGGAACCATAGAAGAAGTAGTAACTCGCGAAGAGTTCCCAATGGAAAAAGCACTGGACGTAATGAAGAATGAAACCATTGCAATCATTGGATACGGTGTACAAGGTCCTGCACAGGCTCTTAACCTGCGTGACAATGGTTTTAAAGTAATCATTGGTCAGCGTAAGGGATCAAAGACCTGGGATAAAGCAGTTGAACACGGATGGGTTCCTGGCGAAACATTGTTCGAAATTGAAGAAGCAGCAAAAAAAGGAACGGTTATTCAATTCCTCCTTTCGGATGCTGGTCAGATCGAACTGTGGCCTACTATTAAGCCCTATATCACCAAAGGAAAGACCCTATATTTCTCTCACGGCTTCGGTATCACGTTCAAAGATCAGACAAACATTATTCCTTCTGCAGATGTAGATGTAATTCTCGCTGCTCCTAAAGGATCAGGTACATCTGTACGCAGATTGTTCCTGCAAGGTAAAGGTATCAACGCGAGCTACGCTGTATTCCAGGATGCAACCGGCAATGCTAAAACAAAAGCTATAGCATTGGGTATCGGTGTAGGTGCAGGTTACCTGTTTGAGACAGACTTCAGAAAAGAAGTATACTCTGATCTTACCGGTGAGCGCGGAACTCTGATGGGCGCTATTGCTGGTATATTTGAAGCTCAGTATGAAGTGTTGCGTTCGAAAGGTCACACACCTTCTGAAGCATTCAACGAGACGGTTGAAGAGTTAACACAGTCACTTATGCCACTCGTTGCTGAGAATGGTATGGACTGGATGTACGCTAACTGTTCTACTACAGCGCAGCGTGGTGCTCTTGACTGGAAGAAGAAATTCAAGGCTGCTACACTTCCTGTGTTCAAAGAACTATACGAAAGCGTAGAGTCAGGTGCTGAAGCAAAACGTACAATCGAAACTTGTAGCAAGCCTGATTACCGCGAGAAACTCGCAGAAGAATTGAAAGAACTTCGCGAAAGCGAACTGTGGCAAGCCGGTGCTGCCGTACGCAAACTGCGTCCGGAGAAGCAGCAGGTTGAAGCCAGCATGATAAACTAATTATATATAGCTATACCACTCGCTGCTTGCCGAAAGCAGTGAGTGGTAAGCTTTGAAGATCACTATGTCTACAACAACACAAACATACACCATCAATGTCAACGCAGCCGCGGAAGTATTAAAATCCGTTGTGCTGAAAACACCGTTGCAGTACCATCGCAAGCTTTCTGAAAAATTCAAGGCAGAGATTTACGTAAAGCGTGAAGACCTGCAGGTAGTGCGCTCCTATAAATTACGAGGAGCCTATAATTTGATTCAAAGCTTAACGGAAGAGCAACGTAAACGTGGTGTAGTTTGTGCCAGTGCGGGGAACCACGCACAAGGTGTAGCATTCTCGTGCAAACACCTGGATATAAAAGGTGTGATCTATATGCCGGCTATCACGCCCAAGCAGAAGATCAACCAGGTAAAAATGTTTGGTGGCGATAACATCGAGATCGTACTCACCGGTGATACATTTGACGAATGCCAGGCGCATGCGTTGGAGTATACACAGAAGAATAACATGGTATTCATTCCGCCATTCGATCACATAAAAGTAATCGAAGGGCAGGGAACTGTTGCCAAAGAAATACTCGATGAAGTATCCGGTATAGATTACGTCTTCGTGCCGATTGGCGGAGGCGGATTATGTGCCGGCCTGGGCGAATACTTTAAAACATATTCTCCCCAAACGAAAATTATAGGCGTAGAACCTACAGGCGCACCTTCCATGAAGGAGGCACTGAAAGAAGGTAAACCTGTAAAACTGGAAAAGATACAGCGCTTCGTAGATGGAGCCTCTGTACAGCGTGTAGGCGACTTAACATTTACATTCTGTAAAGAGATACTGGCTGATATGCTGTTGGTGCCGGAAGGAAAAGTGAGTTCCACTATACTTCAGCTCTATAACCAGGATGCTATTGTAGCAGAACCTGCCGGAGCGCTCTCCATTGCTGCACTTGATCAGTATGCAGAGCAGATCAAAGGCAAAAAAGTTGTATGTATACTCAGCGGTGGTAACAATGATATCGACCGCATGCAGGAGATCAAAGAACGATCGCTGCTATATGAAGGATTAAAACATTATTTTATCGTGCGCTTTGCACAGCGCCCCGGTGCATTGAAAGAATTTGTGAACCAGATACTCGGCCCGACCGATGATATCGTTCGCTTCGAATTCATTCAGAAACACAATAAGGAAACGGGGCCGGCATTGATTGGTATAGAAGTGAAATCAACGGAAGATTTCAAATCACTGATCGAACGCATGGATGGTCACAAGCTGAATTATACGCTTGTGAACCAGAATGAAAACCTGTTCGAATACTTAGTATAGAATTTATATTCCCTGATATATACTTGAATGCCACTACTCCGGTGGCATTTTTTGTCTCCCGCAGAAATC
>CAMLLI010000177.1 GCA_946480685.1 uncultured Flammeovirgaceae bacterium
CCGGTATAGTGTTTACACGACAATCGCGGCCATCGCTTTCATCCTTTGGCGCAGAGTCGTGGCTGCCATCGCTTGTTTCGCAGGCAGTGGTGCGTTCACTGGGCCCGCTTATTACAGGGTTGATCTGTGCAGGAAAATTAGGATCGAACATGGGAGCTGAGTTAGGAAGCATGCGGGTAACAGAACAGATCGATGCTATGGAAGTATCGGGCACCCGGCCGTTCTCTTATTTAGTAGCGAGTCGTGTTACAGCTGCTACATTGATGTTACCGTTCCTGGTTGTATTTGCAGATACAACGGCATTGCTGGGTTCGTTTCTCACGGTAAACTTTACGAATAACTCCAGCTTTCAGCTATACTTTAATGATGTAGCAGTATCCATCACCTATGTAGATATATTTTCTTCACTTATTAAAGCAGCCTTCTTTGGTTTTGCTATAGGTGTTGTTGCATGTTATGCAGGCTATCATGCAGAACGTGGCACTGCAGGCGTAGGTAAAGCGGCCAACACAGCTGTGGTGGCTTCCATGATCCTGATCTTTGTTATCGATTTGTTGAGTCTTCAGTTCATAAATCTTTTCAGACGATGAGACAGGAATCAGCAACGGCATCTATACCCGAAAAAGAAGTTGCTTCGGCATCGGATGTAGTAGTGCGTATACAACATCTGAAAAAATCATTTGGTGACACGCATGTGTTGCGCGATGTAAACCTGGACCTGCACGCAAGTGAAAACCTTGTTATACTCGGCCGATCGGGCACCGGTAAATCTGTACTTATTAAATGTATGGTTGGGCTTATCAAACCCGACAGCGGCTCGATACATATACTCAACTACGATGTACTGAAGCTGAATGAAAAGGAAATGAATGAACTGCGCCTGCACGTTGGCTTTTCATTTCAGGGAAGTGCACTATACGATTCCATGACGGTGCGCGAAAACCTGGAGTTTCCGCTGAAGCGCAACCTGGGTATATATGATCCCAAAGAATTAAAGGCTCGTGTGGTTGATGCCCTGGAAGATGTAGGCTTGGAGAATGCGATCGACAAAATGCCGGCAGAACTTTCCGGTGGTATGAAGAAGCGCATTGGTATAGCGCGCACACTCATACTGAAGCCGAAGATTATGCTTTATGATGAGCCTACTGCAGGACTTGACCCAATCACTTCGATCGAGATCAACGAACTGATTGTAAAGGTACGCGACAAGTATAAAACGTCTTCGATCATTATTACGCACGACATCAGCAGCGCGCGCCACACAGCTGATCGTGTTATAGCATTGGTAGGAGGCTATAGTAAATATGAAGGTACGTTTGATGAGATCAGGCAAACGACCGATCCGGAATTAGAACCATTCTTTAATTATTAGTAATTATGAAAACAAACGAAATAAGTCAGGATATAAAACTCGGAATATTTGTATTGGCCGGGTTGGCGATCTTTATCGCCACTGTATTCTTCATCGGAAGTGAGAACAGTATATTCAGCAGAACGTTTACGGTTGTATCAATCTTTAAAAATGTAGAAGGTCTTAAGGAGGGCGACAACGTGTGGCTTTCCGGAGTAAAGATCGGTACAGTAAAAGATGTACGCATTGTATCGGAAGGTAAAGTTGTAGTACAACTTCAGCTGAAAGAACGCCAGAACGAATTCATTAGCAAAAATGCAACGGCCTATATAGGGTCTGACGGTTTGGTGGGAAATAAAATTGTCGTAGTGCGACCCGGTAACGCAGCCAATCATATTGCAGACAATGATACCATTAATGCAGCATCGCCTACCGACACACAGGAGCTCATAAATATAGCCAAAGATGTAGGTCAGAATACAAAATTACTCACGGGCGACTTGCAGGTGATTTCACAAAAAGTTAAGAACGGGCAAGGTATAGTAGGTGAGTTGCTGAACGATGGCGCTTTTGCTCAGGACCTTCGTAACACCGTAACGAATCTACGTCTGGCCGGCAACAATATGAATCGCGCTACAGCCGAGTTAAACGGTCTGGTATACGAAATGAAAAACGGAGATGGCGTAATCAACCGTCTGCTATATGACACCAGCATGGCCGGTACATTTGATGCGGCACTGGTTAACGTAAAAAAAGTATCTGCCAACACGGCGAAGATTGCCGAAGATCTGAAAGATGTAGTAGCGAAGGTTAACAGTAACGATAATGCGCTTGGACTTCTGCTGGCCGATACAACTTTTGCGCAACGCATGGAGAACACCTTGATAAATGCTGAAAGCGCTTCAAACAAACTGGATGAAAACATGGAGGCGATGCAGCATAATTTCCTGTTGCGTGGCTACTTCAAGAAGAAGCGTAAAGCTGAAGAAAAGGAACGCGCGAAATTAGCGCCTCCATCGCCCAGTGGTATATAGTAGCACGGGTATAAACATCCACAAGAATAAAGCAAAGTATAGCAGGAACAACGGCACAGTGTTTTATTTATAGCGAAGTGAGGATTCAGATTAACAAAAATTTAAAAACCCTTAATACCATGGAAAAAGCAACAAGTACCAGAAGAGCATCTTCCAAGGAGAACTCTTCTGAATTAGAAGAATTTTTTATCGACAGCCTGAAAGACATTTATTGGGCTGAGAAGCATTTGACAAAAGCATTGGCAAAAATGCAGAAGGCTGCAACATCTGAAGAACTTGCCAGTGCATTTGCAGATCACCTTACAGTAACACAGGAACACGTGGCACGCGTAGAAAAAGTATTTGAACTGCTGGATAAAAAACCACAGGCAAAAAAATGCGAAGCAATGGAAGGCCTGATCAAAGAAGGTGAAGATATAATTTCAGAGACGGAGAAAGGTTCTGCTACACGGGATGTAGGATTGATCCTGGCAGCCCAAAAAGTTGAGCACTACGAAATCGCTACCTATGGTGGTTTGGCACAACTTGCCAAAACTATGGGGCGCGAGGATATCAAAGAGATACTCGGTCAGACGCTGGATGAAGAAAAGCAGGCAGACGAACTGCTGACATCACTGGCAGAAGCTGACATTAACGAAGCTGCAGAGCAGGAATAGGTTCCCATCCCCTATACAGCCAGAAGTCAGGATGTAACGTCCTGACTTTTTTATTACCACAAAACATTACTGCCGTGAATATAGCCTTAACCCATAAGGAGTTTATACGCATAAACCGTAACTACGAGCGGGCTGCTAAAGCGGTCGCTTTAAAGTATGTAAGCGATAACAGTCCGGGTATAGTGCGTATGCGCAAAGGCACAGGCTATGTATACTTGCTGGATCGCAAGCCCGTGCGTAACAAAAAAGACCTGGAGCGTATCAAGAAACTTGCTATACCGCCATCATGGTCGAGTGTATGGATCTGTGCCGATGAGGTCGGCCATATACAAGCTACAGGTTACGACCTGCGTAATCGTAAACAGTATCGCTATCATGCGTTGTGGACTGCGCTTCGGAACGAAACTAAATTTCACAGACTATATGAATTTGGCAAAGCACTGCCCGCACTGCGTTTGCGACTGGAAGAAGACTTGAACAAGAAAACGCTTTGTGAAGAAAGAGTTATCGCTACCGTTATCGCGTTAATGGAGCGCACCTATATACGTGTAGGCAATGAGGGATATGAAAAACTTTACGGCTCGTATGGACTCACAACGTTGAAAGATAAACACGTGGCAATCGATGGGAGTAAACTTGAATTCTCCTTCAAAGGGAAGAAAGGAATCTTTCAACGTATATCTATAAAAAATAAACGGCTGGCCAACATCGTGAAGCAATGTCGCGAAATACCAGGTAAAGAACTTTTTCAATATTATGATGCCAACGGAATCCGTAAACCTATTGATTCTGGAATGGTAAATAGCTATATTCATGATGCAACCGGATTTGACTTCACTGCTAAAGATTTCAGAACGTGGGCAGGCTCATTGCACTTTCTGCGCGAGCTGAAATCGCTCGGTGATGTAACAACCGACAGTGATTGCAAAAAGAATATTTTACAGGCACTCGATGCCGTGAGTAAAAAGCTTGGCAACACGCGCATGATCTGCCGTAAATACTATGTACATCCGACACTTGTAAAACTATACGAAGAACGAAACCTGAAACGCTACCTTGATGACCTCGACACCATAGAAGAACCCGATGGCAAAGCAGACCTGACAGGAGATGAGAAGATATTGATGAAAGTGCTAAAGCTAGCTGCTAGCCACTAGCTGCCAGCTGATAGAGGGGTGAGCGAGGGGGATGAGTGTGTGCATATATACACCCTATAAGCTCAGCACCAGAAGCTAGTCGCCAGTAACAAATATATAGCATCACGCACCGTTCTCACACGCATGCCTTTCCAGTAGCCAGAGGCCAGCAGCTTGCAGCCCTGTATTCTTCTCGCAGCTCGCAGCTAAAAGCTCACAGCTAATTAAGTATCTTTACGGCATGCTACTATACAACGTAACGGTCGGGATCGACAAAGAAATAGAACAGGAATGGCTGGACTGGATGAAACAACAGTATATACCTGTAGTAATGAAAACAGAGATGTTTACAGATTGGAAGATGTATAAGGTGCTGCACGACCAGGAAGATAATTCGGTTTCCTATAGCGTACAATACTTTGCAGCAGATATCCAGGAGGTTTTAAACTTTGTGGAGAAAGTTGAGCCGGAGCTGAATAAAGAATTTCAGAAGCGGTTTAAAGATCGGCACGTAGCGTTTCGAACACTTCTCGAAGAAGTCTGAAACGAAATAATTTTTGCTTTTGTTTATACTTCGTCTCTGTTCTTGTGTTTGAGTCTTAATAACTTCTCATATATATGAACGTCAGGAAGATTAGTCCCGAAGAAATTCCGATGGTGCATTTTACGCATCAGGATGTACTGCGTGATGAAGAACAAAAAGTACTTCGTGCACACAAACTTGTTAAAGCGGTAATGATCAGCAATCTTGAACATCAGGATGTAGGGCTGATCATGCAACTGGAGGATGGTGAAGTAATTGAAACGTTCTCAAACCTTATCGACTTTGCCGATAACTATGTTGAGGTGAAGGGCGGTTCGTTTATACCGGTTTGGGCGATTGTGGATGTTGAGGCTTAGGTAAAAATTGGAAGATTATAAGATTTGAAGATTGGAAAATTTTAGAGATTACAAAAATTCAAACAATTACTCTTTGAGGTTTTTGAGCCTGTCCTGTTGTGAGGTATAAAAGCAATCTCCTTATTCCTCTGTAGGGAGATTGCTTTCTTTAAATACTTAACTACTTATTTTTTTCCTGGGTATTTCGATTTGTGTTCATCGAATAATTTCTGTGGACGATCGCCACTAAAGTCGAGATCAATTTTCGGAGTGGCCAGTAAATCTACGCCCTTTAGTATATCGGGTAATTTGGCTGATATAGACCAGTTCTTTCCAGACATCGATATATATACTCCACGGTCGTTATCGTAATATACCGGGTAATCCTGAAAGTATACATAACGGGTTTTGGCGCGATACCCGTGAGCCGGTGCCCAGGGCGGAGGACCTCCTCCCTTCTTCTCATTCTTTTGTTTCTTTTTGCTCTTTCCCTGAGCCACTGCATCAGCTGTCGACAATATGGTAGCAGCCAACAACACTAGCAGTAATAATCGTACGTTCTTCATGTTTCTAAATGGATTTGATCTCAAAGATCAGGAAGCCTATGAGACAATACCTTTTAAAAACGACAAAAAACTTACCACATGGAAATTATACCGTTACTTGGACTTCTCTGAAAAATACCGGGCTATCTGTTCGCGTTCAAGTGTGCAGTTAACCCATTCGTTGTCGAATTTGGTGCCGTACTTTTTATAGAAATTTATAGCAGGGTCATTCCAGTCTAGCACCTGCCACATCATGCCGGAGCAGTTTTGATCAAGTGCGTGCAGCATGGTGCGATCAAATAGTAATTTACCAATGCCTTTGCCACGCTCTGCTTCTGTTACAATGATATCTTCCAGGTATAGGCGCTTGCCTTTCCACGTGGAGTAACGCCAGTAGTATAGCGATAAACCTATTATTCCATTTTCATTCTCGGCAACAAAGAAGCCATATACCGGGTTAGGACCAAAGCCATCCAGTTCCATCAGCTCAACCGTATTGATCACTTCATGCGGAGCACGTTCATACTCGGCAAGTTCTTTAATCAATTCGAGCACGCGAGGCAGGTCATCTTTTTTACCAATGCGTATTGTTACATTACTCATATATTCAAAAATAAAAGAGGCAGACCGTATATAGGCTGCCTCTTACAAAAATTTACAGGAAATTTATAGTTACATCTCCTTCTTCGCTACCGGCGGAACAATGCCCATGTTATACCACGCGAATACATATTGATCAGCGGTCGATTCTATTGCCTTCGACAAGTTGGATGCTCCGTGACCCGATTTCGTATCGATGCGAATCAACACCGGCATATTGCCTGCCTGACTTTGTTGTAGTGTAGCAGCAAACTTGAACGAATGTGCCGGCACTACGCGATCGTCATGATCAGCTGTCGTTACCATGGTAGCCGGATAGTTTGTGCCTGGCTTTAATGCGTGTACCGGAGAGTATTTTTTCAGATACTCAAACATTTCTTTTGAATCATCTGCAGTACCGTAATCATACGCCCAGCCTGCACCCGCAGTAAAGGTGTGGTAACGCAGCATGTCCATAACACCCACCGCAGGCAACGCTACTTTGGCGAGGTCCGGACGCTGCGTCATGGTAGCACCTACCAGCAAGCCTCCGTTAGAACCACCGGATATAGCGAGGTATTCACTCGAAGTATATTTCTCTTTAATCAAATATTCGGCTGCAGCTATAAAATCATCAAATACATTTTGCTTGTTGAGTTTAGTACCAGCCTGGTGCCACTTTTCTCCATACTCGCCACCACCGCGCAAGTTCGGTTGTGCATATATACCACCATTCTCCAGCCACACGATGCGCGAAGTATTAAAGCCGGGCGTAAGACTGACGCTGAAACCTCCGTACGCATATAGCATCGTTGGATTTTTACCATTCAGCTCAATGCCTTTTTTATACACAATAAACATCGGCACCTTCGTTCCATCTTTGCTGGTGTAGAACACTTGCTTTGTCTCATACGCTTCCGGATCAAAATCAACTTTCGGTTTTTCATATAGCGTAGATTTACCGGACGCTATATCATACTTGAAAATGGAAGTAGGATACGTGAACGATGTATAGGAATAGTATACTTCCTTGTCAGTAATTCGGCCCCCGAAGCCACCGGCAGAACCTATACCAGGCAATTCTACCTCACGCTCCAGCTTACCTTTGTAATCGTACTGCTTAACCAGCGTGCTGGCATCTTTCAAATAGTTTACAAACAATTTCTTACCGGCTGTACTCACACCTTGCAACGCGTTATCGGTTTCAGGGATGATGTCCTTCCAATGATCGGGTGTTGGGTTTGCAAAATCAACTTCAACGATGCGATCGTTGGGTGCATTGAGGTTCGTTTGGATGATCAGACGTGAACCGTCACTATCAATTACATTGTGATTGTTATCAAAGTTATTCACCAGGTTAACCAATGTTCCTTTCGGGTCTTTCAGATCCTGTACATATAGTTCATTACCAGTCGTGCTTGTTGCTGCCG
>CAMLLI010000178.1 GCA_946480685.1 uncultured Flammeovirgaceae bacterium
AGATTATTGGTATCGTGGAAGACCTGGTGACGCAATCGCCTTACAACTCGGTAGAACCGATGATCTTTTTTCTCGAGTCCAATCGTATAGATTGGATACAATTCAACCAGGTAAATATGAAACTGCGTGCCGATGCGAATGCTGTCGAAGCACTTAATAAGATAACACCCATCTTTAAAAAATACGATCCTGAAAATGCAGTAGAGTATATGTTTGCCGACCAGGAGTTTGGCAAGAAGTTCAGTGAAGAGAAACGCATTGGTAACCTGGCAATGGTCTCAACAGTGCTCGCTATATTTATCAGTTGTCTCGGTCTGTTTGGACTCGCATCTTTTGTAGCATCGCAGAGAACGAAGGAGATCGGCATACGGAAAATTCTCGGAGCATCTACACCGCAGCTATGGCAGTTGCTGTCCAAAGATTTTATTGTGCTGGTGATGATCGCATGCATCGTATCAGTCCCGTTCTCGCTTTACTTTATGACGGATTGGCTCATGCAATACGATTATCGCATTACGATATCATGGCAGATTTATGCGGCAGCGTGGCTGGGCGCCATCGTGGTTACACTTTTTACGATCAGTTTCCAATCGTTAAGGGCGGCATTAAGTAATCCGATAGGAGCCTTGCGACCGGAGTGACCGTGTGCTGGAACGCATGGCTGATGGCACCGGCTACAGGCGTTACGCAAGATATAGCGAAGTATAAAATACCTGTGAAGCCAGTTTTAGGCTATATACAGGGTGGTTAAAAATAAATTTCTTGAAGTTAAACAATTCCATTGCAACTTTGTTAACACGGTGAATTGGCATGGGAACAGAGGCGAATCATGGTTTTATCGGAAACTGATCAGACAGGTCTTATAATGTTCATCGTGCACGTGCCGTGTCTTGATGGTATATAATTACTGGTAAATAGCGTGGCATCTTATTTCTTTTTTAGTAACTTTTGTAAACGGTATGATCCGTGTCGACAAGAAAGATGCAAATCCCAGGTATACCAGCTAATGAGCAGGAGCGACTTCAGGCTTTACGGGAGTATGAACTGCTGGATAGCGAATCGGAAAAAGAATTTGATGAGATTGTCTCACTGGCATCTTTCATTTGCCAGACACCTATTTCCACCATTACCCTTATTGATGAGAACCGCCAATGGTTCAAGGCACAGGTAGGATTGGAGAATCGTGAAACTCCGCGCGATGTAGCGTTCTGTGCGCACGCTATACTTCAGCCTGGGATCACCATCGTAAACGATGCTACATTGGACAGGCGGTTCAGCGAAAATCCATTGGTAACCGGAAGTCCGGATATACGCTTCTATGCAGGGCTGCCTCTCACAACCCCGGAAGGCTTCAATCTCGGAACGATTTGTGTAATTGATACACGACCGCGCGACTTAAGCAATGAACAAAACCAGGCCTTGCGCGTATTGCGAAACCAGGTATTGAAACTATTTGAACTCAGACGCAAAAATATACTCTTGACGAGAATGCATGCCATGCAACAGAAATTGCTCAGCATCATTGGTCACGATCTTCGCGGTCCCATTAATTCACTCAACGGTCTTCTGTTGATGGTGGAGAAATATAAACTTAGTCCGGAAGATCTGGATGAGATTTTTCCGCGCATGCGTATGATGGTTGACACAACTGACAATCTGCTGAATAACCTCTTGCATTGGGCGAAGAACCACCTGGACGGAAAACAGGCTGCTCACGAAACGTTTAATCTTTATGATCTGGTAGCAGGTGTTACCGATGCGTTGAAAAGTGTTGCAGCGGAGAAAGGTAACGAATTGCATATACATATAGATCCGGCACATACCGTTGTCGTAAACCGGAATATATTTGAATTCATTTTGCGTAACCTCATTGTAAATGCTAACAAATTTACCAGTCAGGGACGCATACAGGTTTTTTCGGCGATGAATGGTTCGAAAGCACTGATAACCGTTCGTGACAACGGTATGGGTATACGCCCGGAACGTATCGGTACATTGTTTGAATGGGGCAAAACCAACAGTACAAAAGGCACGCAAGGCGAAACAGGCTCAGGCCTGGGTTTACCGATGGTTCGGGAGTTTGTTGAGCAGATGGGAGGGAAGATCTGGGTTGAGTCTACTCCGGAGGACAGCACTGCATTTCACTTCACAGTTCCGGTTAAACAAGGTGACGCTGCTGACTAAGAATTATACTATATATACATTTATAAAGCAAAGGCTTGCTCGGTGAGCAAGCCTTTGTACTAAATATACATATTGCCCAAGTATCGGTTTTTATTGGTAGGTATAGCGCAAGGTGACACCGTACGTGCGTGGGTCGCCCAATACACCTGCATAGTGACCTGCGTTTCCGGCAGCCGGTAATAATTGTTCAAAGTAATCTTTGTCAAAGAGGTTGCGGCCCCATACAAAGAATGAAATACCGTTGGTAGCTCTGAAACCAAGTCGTGCATTTACCAACGCGTAGCTGTCTATATTGAGGTATGCTGATGGTGAAGGACTGGATGAGAACGATGAGCGATAGTATGTATCGAAGGCGAAGAATACTTTACTTTCTTCGCTCAGAATTGTTACGGGATTTGATACCAGCTCTGCACTGAAGGTACCTGCCCATTTGGAAATACCCGGCAGCTCACTGCCCGATATATCTTTGAAGGCACTGGCCGATCCGGTTTCTTCAAGCGGCACAGGGGCATTGGTGAACGATACATATTCGCCATCGGTATAGGCAAGCGCTGCATATAGCGACAGGTTTCTGCCGATGCGTGTACTTGCATCGAGTTCAACTCCGAGCACGCGTACTTCTTCAGCATTAGCCAGGTAGCCGCGGTTTACACCAACTTCAGCAGTCTGCACCTGTGTTTGAAAATCTTCTACGTTAGTATGATGGAAAACTAAATTAAGCGTTGATGCCGGTGTAGCTGAAGTTTTTATGCCAATCTCGAAGTGTTTTACATATTCCGGTTTGATCTGCGCCAGGTCCGTGAGCACTTCTCCGTTTGCAGTTGGTAATCCGCCAAGGTTAACTCCAACGGGTTTATAGCTGGTAGAGAATGTAGTGAACGTATTGATGTTTGAAGCTGGTTTATAGGACACGGTTAATTGGCCGGATACATTTGATTCATCAACATCAGCCTGAAATGCCTGGTCGGTATATACTACACGTTTCAAGGCTATCAGCGCAGGGTCATCGGTTTGAAGACCGCCATACGTTACACGGCTATAGTCAACTTCTTTTTTATCGTAGTTATAGCGGAGTCCCGGAAGCACATGCAATTGCTTCGTGATAGCCCAATCGGCTTGTGCAAATATAGCAGCACCTGTTGTCTCAAGTGTTGACGTTGTTTTTATACCGTAGCCATCCAGCAGACCTGGTGTTTTCCAAAGGTCGCTCGTAGAGTTTTGTGAGAAGCGCCATTGTGCAGCACCGGATTCTTCGATGTGTACGGGATCAGTATTCAAATCCTGGCGGATGAAGAATACACCAATCACACCACTCAGACTTGAAGACAATTCACCCGCATATCGGATTTCCTGTGTCCATTGTTCATGACGCGATGTAGCTTGTGACAGACTCAACACCGGTAAACCTGTAAAGTCACGATCGTTTGAAGGGTCCCAGTTCCAGTAACGCCATGCCGTTGTTGAAGTTAACGTACCGGAGCCAATCTTAGCATCGATGTTGAGCGATACACCACCGAGTTCGTTTCCCGATCTCCACGGAGTATCATGATCTATCTTGCGATCGAATGGATTACGGCTGGGCAGCTGGTAATTCAGATCGGCAATGATCTGTTCAAACTGCCGGTAGGCAGCCCGTTGTGTAGGGGCTACACCGGCAAATACCTGCGCGTAGCCTTCCGGATGCTGGCGCGTATCATCGCCCGTCAATGTGATCTTGACATTTTCAGTAGGCTTGTATAACAGTTGGGCACGGAAGCCCAGGTTGTTCAGATCGTTTACATGTTTTTGCGTAGAAACGTTATAGAGTACACCATCGCGCTGTGTACCGGAGAATGATACACGTGCTGCGAGTTTTTTACTGATCGGTCCCGTGATAGAACTTTTCGCCTGTACAAAACCATAGTTACCATAGCTCACTTCTACATTAAGACCGGGAGTAAAGCTTGGGGCACGCGTAGTAACGTTGAAGGCACCAGCCGTAGTGTTTTTACCAAAGAGTGTTCCCTGCGGACCACGCAGTACTTCGATCTGTTCGATGTCTATGAAATCCAACGTAGTGGCTGCTGGTCGCGCATAGTATACACCATCTACATAGAATCCTACACCCGGATCTATACCATCGTTGGTAAGTCCGAAAGTAGAACCAAGACCACGAATGTTCAACGTGGTGTTGCGCGGGTTGGAAGAATATAATTGCACCGTAGGTACAAGTTCTTTTACTCGGTTTACATTGAAGGCACCTGCATCTTCAGCACGTTCGCCTCCAATAACGGATATAGGTATAGGAACTTCCTGTGCCGTTTCACTTCTGCGTCTTGCAGTAACTACTACTTCCGAGAGTAAATTGTCATCCAGCAACGTTACCTCGAGGTCTTCGCCGGTAAGTTCATAGATCTGTATATCTTTGGCGCTATAGCCGGTGGAACTGACGCGCAGTGTAACCGGAAGATCTTTTCCGGGTGTAATGCTGAACTGTCCATTGGCATCGGTCACGGTAGCGTTGTTAGTTCCTTTCACCGCTACAGTTGCTCCGACAATAGGTGCTTCCTGGTTATCCTTGACGACACCCGTTATAGCATTCTGCGCGAACGCCACAGTAAGGTTGAGCAACACAAGTGTTGCTGTAAACAGTACATTTCGAATCATGATACGTTTTGTTTGGTTTGTGGGTTGGATTTATAACATGGTGGTGGTACGTTCTTGACTATATATCACGCAATCTCTTCCGTTGTTTATATAGTATATATTTTGAATGTTGTTACTTCAGCGTGCTTCGTGAAGATGCAAAGGCTTTGAATGCATCTTTCTCAAAACGCTTTGGTTCAGGTGCCAGGTAGCCGAATTCGTGAAGATATTCCTGACCGTGTTCATTTACCCAGAGTAAAAAATCAATTGCTTCCTGGCTCGCATTCTTTTTATCAACGGAGAGGTGCAGGTATTCAACCGGTGTATTCTTTATTTCTGCTGCCGGTTTTGTCTCGATATTGCTGATAACGTCATCCAGTGTTTTATAGAATTTCTCGTCATCGTTTACTTTACCATTGTCATTCAGGTCGATGGGCAAAACAGAAATTCCTGCTGTAGGTTTTCGTGTTGAAGCATCATAGATAACAGGGAGCGGAAGATACGTTACGCCAACCGAGTCGCGCAGAAGCGCTTTAAGTAAATGTGTATCGGCTCCTGCTACCGAGTTGCCTTTTACATCTTTCTGTTCAAAACCGAAGTAACGTGCAAATACAATGGGAGCACCGGCTTTCTGTAATCGCGTATATACACTATAGGGTTCGACAATCGCCTTGCGCTTATCTTTGTCCGAGAATATATCGTGAAAGAAAACCTGTATGATCTGGTCTTTGGTTAATCCCTTTTCCTGGTAACGCTTCGCGAATGATGAGCCTGCTGTCGCCACCGGAAATACTGCGTAGCGTGCTAAATGTATATATTCGCGATTTTTCCGGAAGGGCTCGTCATGTTCATAAACCTCTGCAAGAATATCATACTTGAGCGGGTCGTTGGAACCGCGCGATTCAATAATGATCTGGTTATTGGGATTTACTTTATTGTATTCATCAATCCATCGCTGTACAAGTGCATAGGTAAAACGCGCTCCGGTGATAACCACTACTTTTTGTGGCGTTGCATTTTTGTCCGAAGCAGGAGAGAAGTTCCGCGCATAGACAGGAGAGTCCTGTGCATATATTTCGTGTTTAGACAATAGTATACCTAAAACGAGGATCGTCTTTATTACAGATTTCATGGGGTTACATCTGGTTTGATGCAAATATAAACGATTAATCTACCAAATCAATAGACTTAATGTTTATATACTATAATTACGGACTCAGTCCTGAAAGAATGGTGTTTTAGAGAGATCAGATCGCCATTTTTGCCAGGTCCAACGTTATCGGTATGAGTTCCGATACATCGTAATCAAAAGCATTCAGGTCGTTGATGACACTGATCCGCGTGAGTTGCCATGCGCTTGATATATAATAGAGTGAAGGCTCCATGGTACCCCGATAGCTCTCCCGTGCATTCGGACTTATATATTGAATAACGAAACTATGCCATTGTCTTCCCCTGTCCAGCATCTTGATGATCTTGATCTGCTTCGGAGTGCTGGATATGGTAGAGCCCGGTAAATTTGTCTCCACACGATATTGACTATAGGTATATCCATGCTGGCCGGCTCTCAGTATCAAACCCGTAAGTTGATCGTGAGTAAGAACGAGGTCGCGAAGTAAATACTCTTGTCTGTCTTTGGAGAATGTGTCCAACAGGGCAATTGCATTGTCGGGGATCGAGAGCGTAGAGAGCTCGGTATATCTTCGTGTCCAGGCTTCGCGCGCACGTTGGGGAAGAATCTCGGTTAGGAGTGATGTGCTTAACGGAATGCCCTGGTATACGAGCAGGTCTCGTTGCAATGCAGCTTCTGCTTTTATGAACTCGCGCGAAATCTGTTGTATCGGATCAGCATATTCAAAATTCTGTATAGCTAATGTGGAGTATTGGACAGGATCGTCTGGAAAGAATACTTTAAACTTCTTTGTCTTCATGCGGAGCATTGTTCTTTGATGGAAAGAATAATTTTTAAGCAACCATGTTTTTCAACAGCGTGTTCAAATGAGACACACTATAGTCATGGCACTGAACAACGTTGTTCAGATTTATATATTAAAGTATTGTCCTGATGGTGGGAGGACAACTTATAACGGTATGCCTGTACGCCGATGACTCGGTTGGTGGTACGAGGACAGTGACAAAGCTTCCGGGCTTCAAGTTAAAAAATATTTATAAAAAGCTATAAACTCTATTGACTTAATAGATATTGTTGTATGTTTGCTCTCGCATTACCGAAATCAGTTATCCACCAGAATTGATTTTATTAAGAAGAAGCAAGAGACCAGGCTCGTTGACCTTCTAGCAACCTGCTTCACCAGCAAGGTGCTTACCCTGTCTCATTCCCGCGGAAGCAGGAAATGAGAATAATAAAATTGATGGATGATGAACAGCTCAACTACACACTTTACGGAATTTCTCTCGGCTTTTGCCCGCGGGATATTTAGTGGCAACCATTTCTGTAGTCACTAATACTATATATATACATGGCACATTTACCGGGTTGTTCTATATAACCCCGGGTGCTATATCTATGATTTTACAGCACTTGTCTGTGCATCTGGTACTGAAATGGTGGTCAGTATACAGATGCATGGCAGGTAGCTGATCTCCCTGCTAATCAACTATACACGCTACAAACTATATTATTCATGAAAAGATTTATACTCGGTATATTCTTTATTCTCGCTTCGTCTCATACATTGCTGGCGCAGGAGCCTATAAAGGGTATTGTGAAAGACGACTCAGGTTCACCGGTTCCGGGAGCAACAGTCGCGATC
>CAMLLI010000179.1 GCA_946480685.1 uncultured Flammeovirgaceae bacterium
CCCCGGATATACTACGGTTGGAGATTATTCAAGTCTGAGTCCAAGCTTGTTAAGCCTTGCAGGTCCTTCCTTTATACTTACCTATGCAGAGTCAGAGTTACTGCTGGCAGATGCAGCACAACGCTGGGGAGTTGGTGGCGATGCTGAGACACACTATAACAACGGAGTGAAGGCAGGTATAACATACTTCAGTCAGTATCCGAATGTTGGCGATCTTGATGCTGCAGCGGATGATTACCTCGCGGCTCATCCATACAATGCAGCCAACGGTCTTGAAATGATCAACACACAGTTCTGGGCGGCAACGTTACTCAATGGTTATGAAGCATGGTTCAACTGGAGAAGAACCGGTCTTCCGAATCTCACACCAGTAAATTACCCTGGCAATGCTACCAGCGGAAATATACCACGCAGATTCCCATACCCGGTATCAGAAGCAAACAACAACCCGATCAACTATAAAGCAGCACACGATGCAGTGCCCGGAGGCGATAATCTATCCGGCCGTGTTTGGTGGGATAAACAATAGCAACGTATCTCTCACGTAAATTTGGTTTAGAGAAGAAAGAGGCCCTTGGTTTTACCGGGGCCTTCTTTTTAGCTGCGAGCTACGAGCCATGAGAGGTCGCTGGCTACAAGCTGCTGGCTGCTGGACGAAGCTCTATTTTTCTCCAGTGGTCGTGAGCCAACGGAGAAGCTACTGGCCGCTCGCTCCCCAGGCCGTCATCGAAGAATACAGATCAAACGTCCTGCAGCCAGAAGCCGGCAGCCTGCAGCCCTTCTCGCAGCTATTTCAACGTTGCAACGATCGTCACGAAGGTTATTTCTTCCGTTCCCTTTTATCCTAAAACAGTCGTTTTATCTTTGTGACTTCCTTAAACAGAAGTCGCTTGCAAATCATATTTATTATTTTTTCAGTTCTTGCAGGAATACAGGTTATTTATCTTTTGGTATTTCTGATTGCCCTTTCCAGGAAAAAGGGAGATGCAACGCGAACACAATCTCTGCCGGTATCCATCGTGATCTGTGCGCACGATGAAGAGCAGAATCTTCATGAACTGGTGCCGCAGTTGTTGGCGCAGGATTACCCTGACTTCGAAATTGTTGTCATTGACGATCGCTCCAACGACAACACCTTCGACTGGCTCCTGGAAGAAACAAAGAAAGATCATCGTCTGCGCATGGTGCATGTTAACCGTACTCCGCCCCATGTTAATGGTAAGAAGTATGGTATAACACTCGGCATCAAGGCAGCCAAATACGAGTGGATATTACTTACGGATGCTGATTGCCGGCCTCAAAGTAATCAGTGGCTTAATACTGTAAGTTCACAGTTCAGCGAGTCAACCAATTTTGTGTTGGGTTCATCTCCGTACCTGAAGGTGCCGGGCCTGCTGAACTTTTTCATTCGCTTTGAGACACTGCTTACGGCAATTCAATATTTTTCTTTTGCTCTTCTTGGTAACCCTTACATGGGTGTTGGCCGTAATATGGCCTATCGGAAATCTATGTTCCTCGATAAGAAAGGATTTAACAACTACCTGAATGTTACCGGCGGTGATGACGACTTGTTCGTGAATCAACATGCTACTGGTAAAAACACACGGGTTGTTATGGGACACGATTCATTGATGTTTTCAATTCCAAAAACAACGTGGTCATCTTTCTTCAAGCAGAAAATCAGACATTTATCCGTTGGCAAACTCTATAAATTCAAGCATCGCTTTTTGCTGGGACTCTTTACATTAACCTGGATGCTTACCTGGTTTGTGGGCATTCCTTTGTTGTTTGTGCCGGAGGTAACATACCTGGTAGCAGGAATATTAGTTTTTCGTATCATTTTGCTAACTATTCTGGCGAACTACGCATCTAAGAAGTTGGGACATCGGTTTGAGGCATGGATCGTACCGCTTTTAGATTTTATTTATGCCTTTTATTATCTTGTCACCGGCCTCACAGCGTTAGTGTCCAAAAAAGTACGATGGAAGAATTAGAAGAAGAAGAAAGCAGGTTTTCGTCAAAAGCACTGGAAGATTTCCGTTTGATTGATATGGCCGTAGGTGGCGATGACAGCTCCTATGCCAAACTCATGCAACGGTATAAACGTCCGGTATACCACATGATCCTGAAAATGGTTCGTAATGTTGACGATGCAGAAGATCTTACCATCGAATCTTTCGCGAAGGCTTTTAGAAGTCTGCACCGCTTTAAAAAAGATTTTACTTTCAGTACATGGCTCTTTCGTATTGCTACCAACAATACCATCGACTTTATTCGTAAGAAAAAGCTGAACACCCTCAGTATTGAAAATACATTTACAGACGATGATGGTCAATCAGTTTCCATCGATGTGGAGGACGAAAATCTAGATCCGCAGGAGGAAACCATTAAGTCACAAAAGGCCGAGCTGATCCAGGTGTTTGTTGATAAACTTCCGGCTAAATATCAGAAGCTGGTGCGCCTGCGCTACTTCCACGAGTTGTCGTACGAAGAGATCGCAGAAGAACTCGATGCACCACTCGGTACGGTAAAAGCCCAGCTACACCGCGCGCGCGAACTCATGTTCGAGATGGTGAAGAACAAGCGCGATCATATTTAAAGAGAATTTTGTTAGAGAGGTATGAAGCAGGCGATTAAAATTCAAGAAATCTTAAGAGAACTCGAAGACATTCCCACTGAGAAACTCGAGCAAATCGAACTATATATTAAAACTGTTCTTTCTGAACGACCTAAGAAAAAAAAAGTTGAAGAGCCTAAAACACTGGGTGGGATTTGGGAGAATAAAGGATTTGAGAAGATAGTTGATATTGAAGACGAGATTAAAACGTTACGTAAGGAGTTAGGACATCAGTTGTTAAATAGAAAACTTTAGTGAATTATTTGATAGATACCGTGACAGTTACACGGCACTTCTCTAAGCTTGGTAAGATAGGAGGAAAAGCCAAGCGTATAATTAAAGAAGCAGAGGAGGGAAAACATCATCTCTTTATTTCCGTTGTCAGTCTTTTTGAGATAATGTACCTGGCCGAACGTAATCGAATAAAAATTTCGTTGAAAGCTTCGCTCGATAAAATTCATTCAAAGCCATGTTATTCTATCGTAGATCTAAATCCAGAAATTGTTTTAACAGCTTCTCGTATTCAGTTCTATGAACTTCATGATCGCTTGATTTTAGCGACTATGCAATATCTGGAGCTCGAGATACTTCCGAGTGACGAGCGATTTGATGAGGTACCTAATGTAAATAGAATCTGGTCATAAACGCATGACACCAACTGCAGATATAGTATATCACTACTTCCCCGACCTTTCGGAGAAGCAGAAAGATCAATTCGCAAAACTCTTCGATCTCTATAAAGATTGGAACGATAAGATCAATGTCGTATCCCGTAAGGATATTGAAAATCTATATATCAACCACGTACTGCACTCGCTTGGTATAGCGAAAGTAATGGCGTTTAAGCCCGGAGCTTCGGTGCTGGATGTTGGTACGGGCGGAGGCTTCCCTGGTATACCGCTTGCTATACTTTTTCCGGAAACTAATTTTCACCTCGTTGATTCTATTGGTAAAAAAATTACCGTGGTGAAAGGTGTTGCAGAAGGTGTGGGATTAAAAAATGTAAGGGGAGAGCAGATCCGTGCCGAGCAGATAAAAGGACAATATGATTTTATTGTGAGTCGTGCCGTAACACGTATAAAGGAATTTTACGGCTGGATTCACAACAAAACAAAGAAGCAGTCCGTGCACCCGTTGGATAATGGTATACTATATTTAAAAGGTGGCGACCTGGACGAGGAACTCGCAGAGCTCAAAAAAATCCACCAGATTTATGACCTCTCCGACTACTTTACGGAAGAATTTTTCGAAACCAAAAAAGTGGTTTACGTTCCGCTATAGCCATTTTTAGTTGTCTCAATCGCGGCCAGGCCCTATAGAAAACGGTTTCGGCCGTTGTTTAATTAAACTAAAATTCATATCTATGCAGTAGCCCCAAGCTCTGCCGTGAAAAAAATTGTATCCATAGCCTTCATTTTTCTCCTGCTCTTCAATGTGCTGGGGTACTATGGATTGTTCTTCGGGCTGCATTACCAAAACAGGCAGGAACTCATCCAGCGATTCGATACTGAAAATTATAACGAGCTTGAAACGGTTACGATCAAAGTTCCGCTCGCAGTGCCGTACGCAAACGAGTCGCAGGAATACCAACGCGTAGATGGAGAATTCGAACACAACGGAGAATTCTATCACATGGTAAAGCAACGCCTGTCCCAAGACACACTATATATAGTATGTGTTAAGGATCAGCAGAGCAAACGCATCAACCAGGCATTGACGGACTATGTAAAAACATTTACCGATAAACCGGTTGATGGAAAAAGTCATACGACTCCGTTGCCATCCTTCATCAAAGAATATTTAGTTGGCACCTATACAATCAAGTCCTCGTCTGAGGGCTGGTCATCGAACGTAAGGCATGAAAGCGCATCCGTTGTATTTATACCGTCTTTCTGCGCCTCCATTATTCATCCTCCTGAAAGAGCTTAATTAAGCTTCTGTTATTCCTTTTACGTTAAGCCTGATTTTATTTAGCAGAGCATCACATTTCCCCGGGATATAGTATATCTCAAGGCGAAACGATTTTCTGTCAACAATAGTCAGATGCCCGCGTAACACCAGGAAGAAGAAATGCTCTTTGTGATTTCTTTCTAATCACATCCTTACAAGGAAACCTTATTACCCAAATACATATATGAAGAAAATCTACCTGCTAATGCTGGGACTTATTCCCACACTCTCTTTTGCACAGAACTTGACGGATGGGTTGATGATGCCCAAGAAAAGTCTTTGTACCGGATTCATGTATATGCATGACCGCTGGACTGACTATTGGGAGGGAGACTTGAAACGTGACAATGGAAACATCGGGCATGTAACGACACAGAGCCTGACGTGGGTCGGTACGTATGGTATAACCAACAAAGTAAATGTTATAGCCATGGTGCCGTATGTAAAGACAAAGGCCAGCCAGGGAACCCTGAGTGGTATGGAAGGTTTGCAGGATCTTTCACTCGGCGTAAAGTATAATTTCTTCGGGAAGAAATTTGAGAAGAGTGCGTTTAACACATTTGCCGTGCTGAATTTCTCGACACCACTGAGTGACTATACGCCTGATTTTTTTCCGCTGGGATTAGGTACACACACCACGAATCTTTCATACCGCCTCACCGCTTACTATAAAATTCAGCAAGGGTGGTTTGTAAATGCATCGGGTGCCTATACATGGCGAAGCAACACAACACTTGATCGCCCCTCTTACTACAATGGAAACGAATTTGTGATGAGCGATGAAGTAAAAATGCCAAACGTATTCGATGTGTTTGTCAGCATGGGCTATCAGAAAGGTCCGCTGCAGGCAGAACTGAACTATATACAACAGAACACATTGGGAGGAGGCGATATCCGCAGACAGGATATGCCGTTTGTTTCCAATCGCATGAACATGATAAAAACAGGTGCACTGGTTATGTACTATTTACCGGCTCCGCGCGGAATGGCTGTCAGAGGCTCGGCACACTATACAGTTGCCGGCCGCAATGCTGGTCAGTCTACAACGCTGATGGCTGGTGTACTCTATACTATTAAATTTGATAAGAACCAGTAATCTATACCTATATATGAAAAACAAGAATATATACATAAGCACATTTTTAACATTTGCATTTGTACTCGGTATAGTGGCCAGCTGTAACAAAGAAATTGAGTTAAGCGAAACACTTACACCGCTGCAACCCGCAAGTCTGGATGAAGATGCCGCTAACTGGACTCCGATCGATGCCAATGCATTTACTATCGAGAAGATCGTAAATGTAGTGGAGAATTCAACTCCTAAAGTTTTCAATCCACCGGCTGATGTGAATTCAGATGCGTACAAAGCCGAGCTGGCAACAATCAAAGATGTACAGAGTAAACTTACCAAAGAGCAAAAAGATATAATCGAGTATTGGAGTGGAGGCGGAGTACTTCGCTGGAACCAAATACTCCGCGGATTGGTGGCACGCTTTAATTTACCACCCGCTCCGAAAGCAGATGATACATACCCGGTGCCGGATGCCGAGAATCCATTTGCTGATCCTAATTTTCCATTTGCTAATCCTCCGTATGCAGCACGTGCCTATAGCTATGTAAGCGTTGCTCAGTACGAAGCCTTGAAAGCTGCATGGCACTATATGTACCAGTATAATAGGCCGTCACCCTATAAGAACGATCCCGGTATACAATCGCTCATGCCGGAAACAAATCTTCCTTCATACCCTTCGTCTGATGCCGTGTTATCCGGAGTAACAGCAGAGATGTTAAAATTACTTTTTCCTGCTGCCGTAGAAGAAATTACGTTGAAAGCTGCCGAGCAACGCAATGCAGCATTGTGGTCTGGTAAAGCTTCAACCAGCGATATAGCGGCTGGCCTCGCGTTAGGTAAATCCGTAGCAGCGTTGTTTGTTACACGTGCACGCGGTGACGGTATGGGTGCAGCCGGTGGTAACAAAGCACTGTGGCAATCATTGGCGGATGGTGCTACTGCAAAAGGTGAAATACCATGGATCAGTCTTGAGACACCAAAGCGTCCTCCGATGCTGCCGGTGTTTGGTAAAGTAAAAGCATGGACTATGACTGCCGATCAGATTACTGCTGGTCGTCCTGCTCCGCCACCTTTAACTTCCTCTGCAGAAATGAAAAAAGAAGTTGACGAAGTAAAATGGTATGCTGATAACCAGACACGCGAACGTCTCGCGATTGTACACAAGTGGGCTGATGGTGCCGGTACCTATACACCTCCGGGACATTGGAATGATATAGCGGCCGAGTATATACGCGATGCAAATTATAGTGAAGTACGAGCAGCGCGAGCCTTTGCCTTGTTGAATATAGCACTGCACGATGCTGCTGTTTGCTGCTGGGAAACGAAATTCTACTATTTCAATCCGCGTCCTTCACAAATGAATGCATCCATCAAAACGGGAACGGGTGTGCCGAATTTTCCGGCCTTTACTTCGGGTCACTCAACATTCTCGGGTTCAGCAGCAACGGTACTTTCATACTTGTTTCCGGAGCATACAGATTATTTCCATAGTGAAGCAAATGAAGCATCATCATCCAGACTATATGCAGGTATACATTACCGCTCGGATGTAGAAGTAGGTTTACAGCAAGGCAAGAACGTTGGCGGCTTTGCCGTTGCGTTTGCACAAAACGATGGTGCCAACTAAATATGAGTAACAGATAAAGTATATATAAAGATTTTTGATTTGGGCTAGATCCGGGAGGTGTTCGCTCCGCCCCCGGATTTTTTTTACCCTATGAAATTTAAGATATCTCTATATTGATTAGGTCGATAGTTATAGTGCCCGGTATATATGCACAGGTTGGATTCAACGGCAGCGCCCCGACCGGGGAGTGTGGTCGCCTGACGGACGCGGTGAATTGTTCGATCGGGATAAAAATTAGATATAGGTAGTCAGTATCGATAAAGATTTTTTTCGCTCCAACGAGGTAATCCGGATAAGGTGAATGTCATACAG
>CAMLLI010000180.1 GCA_946480685.1 uncultured Flammeovirgaceae bacterium
TCGTTGTTCACCATGACAACAAAGTAATTTGTAGACAACTGCTTTACCGGATTGTTGGAAGGTGGTGGTGTATCATTAATATCATATATCTGCTGCGCTACATTATATAGGGCTGCTGTAACGGTGCGTTCAAATTCTGCTTCTTTCAAATCAAACGCTCTTCTTACCCAGTATAATTGCGTAATGGTTATACCGGTAATACACAGTGTAGCCAGAATTACAATAAGACGGATCGTAGAATTTTTCACATTATAAAGGTACGAGTTTGGACGCAAGTGTGCTGATGCTTTAACAAGTTGTTAACAATTTTTAGAAAATCGTTAACAAGCCATTCTAAATGATTTACGGAGTTTTGTAGCGTGTTCGGACATAGACTTTTTATTTAACCAAAAACAACTTTAACGATGAAAAGAGTAACATTTATCATTCTCGGTCTTGTGTTTGCTTCCATAGCAATTGCACAAACCCTGGCATCAAACGAAAAGCCCGGCAACCCGCTGCGCGAAGCAGCTTTCGCGTGGGTACAGACGTCATTCGATTTTGGCAAGATCAAATTGAATGTTCCTGTAACGCATGAGTTCAAATTCACGAACAGTGGTGATGCTCCGCTGGTAATAACATCTGTGCAGGCATCCTGTGGTTGCACTGTAGCAGAGTATAGCAAGGAGCCTATACCCAGCGGTGGACAAGGTTTTGTAAAGGCAACTTATAACGCTGCTAAAGCCGGTGTATTTACAAAAACGGTTACCATCAATTCCAATACACAGGATGGTGTTGTACTGCTTACTATTAAAGGTGAAGTGACTAACTAATCAGTACGCACAAAAAAGAAAAGGCCTGTGGTATACATTACTGCAGGCCTTTTCAATTATATAGGTATATTTTATTCTACCGTTACAGATTTAGCCAGGTTACGAGGCTGATCTACGTTGCAACCACGCATTACTGCAATGTGATACGACAACAATTGCAAAGGTATAACCGATACCATTGGCATAAGCGCTTCATGTACTGCAGGCACTTCAATAACAAACTCAGCCATTTTCGGAATGAGCTGGTCGCCTTCTGTTACTACAGCAATTACTCTTCCTTTACGGGCTTTTACTTCCTGTATATTAGACACTACTTTTTCGTACGAGCTGTCGCGTGTTGCGATAAATGCTACAGGCATTTCCTCGTCAATCAACGCGATTGGTCCGTGCTTCATTTCGGCTGCCGGATAACCCTCCGCATGGATATAGGAAATCTCTTTCAACTTCAATGCTCCTTCCAGCGCCACCGGGAAATTATAGCCGCGACCGAGGTATATAAAGTTATGAGCATCTTTAAAGGTAGCTGCTATATCCTGTATCTGGTCATTCAGTTGTAAAGCTTTTTCTACTTTGTCTGGTATAGTTTCCATCTCTACCAGCATTTCGTGAAGCTTCTGTTCGGTGATGGTTCCTTTCTTACCTGCTACTAACAGTGCAATCATGTTCAGCACCGTTAATTGCGCAGTAAATGCTTTCGTACTTGCAACACCAATTTCAGGCCCTGCGTGTGTATAGGCACCGGCATGTGTTGCACGCGCTATTGATGAACCTACTACGTTACACACACCGAAAATTACTGCACCTTTTGCTTTAGCAAGTTCTATTGCTGCAAGTGTATCGGCTGTTTCACCGGATTGAGATATAGCGATCACAACATCACCTTCGCGGATCACCGGGTTTCTGTAACGAAACTCAGAAGCATACTCTACTTCTACTGGTATACGACAGAATTCTTCGAAGAAATATTCTGCTACCAGACCAGCGTGCCATGAAGTTCCGCAGGCAACGATGATAATGCGATCGGCATTAACAAGTTTATTTACGTATTCGCGTAAACCACCGAGTATAAGTCTGCCGCTCTGCGAATCCAGGCGACCTCTCATACAATCTTTAATAGAACGCGGTTGTTCAAAAATCTCTTTGATCATGAAGTGCTCATAGCCGCCTTTTTCAATGGCTTCGAGTTCAAGATCAACCGTCTGTATATAGGGTGTTAATGGCAGATTTGCCGTGTTGGTAATGCTAAGTTCACCATCGCGAATCACCGCGATCTCCTGGTCGTTCAGATATACTACTTCATTGGTATACTCTACTATAGGTGTAGCATCTGACGCGAGGAAGAACTCATCTTTATTTTTACCAACACCAATTACCAGCGGACTTCCTTTACGGGCAGCCACCAGTAAATCTGGTTCTTCGAGTGACATGATAACTATAGCATACGCACCGATAACTTTCGTTAGAGCCAGGCGTACAGCTTCTTCCAGGGAGCAACCTTCATTCTCTTTTATATCTTCAATAAAGTGAATGAAAACTTCTGTATCAGTTTCACTTTGAAACGTGTGTCCTTTACGAATAAGATCTTGTTTCAACGCGCTATAGTTCTCAATGATACCGTTGTGAATGATAGCGAGTTTACCGGAAGCAGAATAATGCGGGTGAGCGTTGCAGTCGTTGGGTTCACCATGCGTTGCCCAACGCGTGTGACCAATACCGATATTGCTGTTGAGACTTTTATCTTTAAGATGCGCCTCAAGTTCAGATACCTTACCTTTTTTCTTGTAAACGTTCAGGCCGCCATTCAGCAGCGCAATACCTGCGCTATCATAGCCGCGATACTCTAAACGTTTTAGTCCTTTAATAATAATTTCATGGGCCTGACGTGGACCCACATAAGCAACAATTCCGCACATAAAAAAATTGGGTTTAGTTTACCGTTGGAACAGTATAGTAAACACGAAGTACTATATTATTCTTGTTAAAGACAACACGGTTCATCGACTTACCCAGTATATGTCTTCCGTACGGAAAAGATGAAGAAGCACCTTCATACGGAACAAGAACCGCCTTGGTAAATTTCGCCTCTTCAGCAGTTTTACTAAACAGTTGCTGGAAAAATAAACTTGCAGACCCCTTATACTTCTTGTCTGTTTCAGAGTAATTGAGAGTAAAGAAGCGCCCGAGATCATTCATGATATTCAATGTACTATCGAACGGTACAGAGCCTGAATAAAAGCTCGATGAGTTGGTAAGATCGTAGTTAATAAACCCTTTATAGGAATTGATCTGCGCTATATCATTGCTATAGGCAGAACTGTTACCGCGGAAAGCAGGTTTCTTTAAACGATTATTATCCTTTACCAATTTAACCAGCAGGTTAGAAGGCGGTAAATTACTTCCGGGATCCTCTACGTTAATAACCAGTTCAGCGGAGTTGATAACCAGTTTATCCTGTGTTGCCGCAAACTCCTCAAATTTTGAGAAGTCTATTTTCGTAACTATACCTGCACCGGCCTGGATATAGCGCAGATCTCCGTTCGGTTCTGTGTCCTGATATTTAGTGGTAAGTGTAGCAAGCTCAGAAGATGAACGATCAGCAATAATCTGGTTATAGCTGATCAGGTTTGTAAGTGTAAACTCGATTGCCAGCGTATCTTTCGTTGTGTGAAAGTGCATGACGATTTTCGTGAAATCATCGCCTGGTTTTATACCGATGATCTTGTCAGAATTACCGGGTACCAATGCAATACCTTTGAACTTGTCGGTGAAGTAAGTATAGCTGGTGAAATCCGTTTTACTTGCTGTAGTAGCGAGGTTAAACAATCGCTGACCGAAAGCTGCACTTAGAGGTACCGTTGTATAGGTTGTATCAGGCGTAGCGTCTGCAGCTTTCAGTTTATAGTCATCAGCACTTACATTGAAATTTTTGGTTCCTAATGCTGTTGGGTCGTATGCCGCAACGGACTGACTGAAATAAGTTTTTTGATAGCTATAGGTTGTTGTGTGTGGTTTCTGTTGTCCACCGGTTTGCGTAGTGGTTGTAACATCGAACGAACCTTTGAGCGCATCGGTCAGTTCGTGTACATTAATCTCCTGCGAAGTGTTTCCACTTGCACCATACGCATAATAATCGTGGCGCAGTTGTAATGATACGGAATCGAATACAGGCGAGTAATTTGTAACAGAAGTGTCCAATCCACTCTTGGGCAGAAACTGCGCAAAGGCAATCGCTGTAGCATCACCGAAACGTGCATCGTCAATCTTACCAACCAGCAGGCGGTTCAGATCATTCGAAGCATTGTTATTCGATGTACGAATAGAGTCCAGCAGTATAACACTGGTCTCTATGGGTATATCTACATAAGAAAGATTGAATTTGGATGTTGGATTTTCGTAACCGAGGAGGCTGGTTCCATCTTCGCACGATAAAAAAAATAGGGCAACGGCCACTATAGCCCATTGCCCTACGCGCTTAACCCGCAAGTTCATTATAGAAGTTGTAATACGATTCAGTATAGTTTTCGTCTTGTATAGTTTCAACTTTTTTCTCTTTGATCTTCTTGAAGAGACCTTCGAGCTTTTTGGTTTCACCTGCTGCAATTACTGCATCAGAGAATTCAACACCAAGTTTAATAAAGCCTTCGAAGTCTGCTGTCTTTAAATTACCCAGCATGTTGTCTTCAATGTCCATCATCTTTACTTTATCCAGTATATCACCTTTGAATTTGTGAGAGAATGGATTGTTATAGATTGAGAAAACTGTTTTTGTGTTTTTGAACAACGGATCATTTTTATAGGTAGTTTTCAGATACAACGGAATAAAGCTTGTGATCCAGTCGTTGCAATGCACTATATCCGGGCCCCATCCTAATTTGCGAACTGTTTCGATCACACCTTTACAGAAGAAGATTGCACGCTCATCGTTGTCTTCATAAAAATTATTCTCCTTATCGTGGAATACAGATTTACGATGGAAGTAATCTTCGTTGTCTATAAAGTATACCTGAAGTTTGGCGTTCGGGATAGAAGCAACTTTAATGATCAACGGTTTCTCTTCATCACCTACAGCAATGTTAATTCCTGAAAGCCTCACCACTTCATGTAACCTGTTCTTGCGCTCGTTGATAATACCGAAGCGCGGCACCAGAATTCTTATCTCCATTCCCTTCTCCTGCATGGCCTGCGGAAGTTTGCGAACAAAGTCCGCTACATCTGAAGTTTGCAGAAAGGGATTTATCTCACTGGCTACATAAAGAATACGGAGTTTTGACATATTAATTGATTTTTAAAGTAGAACGGAAAATTGAGCCACAAAAGTACAAATAAATACCCCGGGGATCAACTTATTTTCAGTTTTCCCTATATCTTTGCCCCCCTTTGCCAGACTGGCCTAAAATGGAGATTTTCAAGCAAATAGCCCCATTAAAAGCCTATATACACGCCCAGAAGCAGCAGGGCAAGTCTATTGGACTTGTACCTACGATGGGGGCGCTTCATGCAGGGCACCTTTCGCTTATTGAAGCCTCCAAAAAGGAGAATTCAATAACCGTTTGTTCAATTTTTGTTAACCCAACGCAGTTCAACAATCCAGCTGATCTGCAGAAATATCCGCGCACCTTTGATAAAGACACTTTATTACTGGAAAAAGTTGAGTGCGATGCGGTTTTTTATCCTGACAGCAGTGAAATGTATCCGGAAACATCGCTGATCAAATTCGACTTTAGTCATCTTGATAAAGTGATGGAAGGTAAATTTCGTCCAGGACATTTCAGTGGCGTAGCGTTGGTTGTATCGAAATTGTTCCACATTGTCGATCCGCATCACGCTTACTTCGGCCAGAAAGACTGGCAACAATTTGCTGTGATACGTCAGCTGACGGAAGAATTAAAGTTCAACCTTACATTGCACAGCGAGCCGACTTCGCGTGAAGAAGATGGTCTGGCGATGTCTTCGCGAAACCTTCGTTTGAATCCGGAGCAACGAAATCAAGCCATTGTATTTTTTAATGCATTGAGTTTTGCCAGGAAGGAACTTCTTTCGGGTAAAGACATTGAAAGCACGCGCAGGAAGGTGAAAGAAATTGTTGAGCAGCATGCCGGAATAGTACTCGAGTATTTCGAAGTGGCAGATAGCAAAAACTTAAATCTTTTGGAAAACGTTAAGGACTCGGATCGGCCAATAATGTGCATTGCCGGGTTTGTCGGGGAGATTCGCTTGATCGATAACATGTTCTTGGATTAACCGACACGCTGCAGCAAAGTATATTTTTTGACCTTCATAACATTAACTTAAAATTTCAACGCTTTGAGAATAGAAGTTTTAAAATCGAAAATTCATCGGGCAAAAATCACACAGGCTGAATTGCATTACGTTGGCAGTATTGCTATCGATGAAGATTTGATGGATGCCGCTAATTTTATTGAGGGCGAGAAGGTGACTGTCGTTAACATTAACAATGGTGAACGCCTCGAAACGTATGTTATAAAAGGTGCCCGTGGCACCGGCATGATTTGTCTCAACGGACCGGCTGCACGCAAAGCACAGGTTGGTGATATTGTGATCATCATCTCGTATGCATCCATGAAGTTTGAAAAGGCAAAGAAATTCAAGCCAACAATCATTTTCCCTACTCCGGATAATAAACTACCTTGAGCGCTTAATTTTATTCTAACCAATTTATTTGCTCGTGTCTCCACGCCTCAAGGCCATTCTGCAGTATGCAATAATTTTTGCAATTACATTTCTGTTGATTATGTATTCGCTTCGTGGTTTACAAGGCGAAAACAAGTGGGACTATCTTAAGGAAACCTGGCAAGCTGCAGATAAAGGATGGCTGCTTGCCATGGCCGGTATAGCCATGCTGAGTCACTTGATTCGTGCGGAGCGCTGGCGTATGCTCATGGCTCCCGCAGGGCATCAACCTAAACTTTCAAACAGTTTTTATTCACTCATGGTTGGCTATCTCGTTAACCTGGTGATACCGCGCGGAGGAGAAGTTTCCCGTTGTTATAATCTGTACAAGCTCGATAAAACTCCCGTTGATATGTCGTTTGGAACCGTAGTGGTAGAACGCATCATCGACATGATCTGCCTGCTCATTCTCATTGCTATTTCTTTTGCCGTTGAATCGGAGAAACTATTTCAGTTCATCAACACATTAACATTCGAGACATCAGACAATCGCAGCGCACTGAATATAAATATACTGCTATATATAGGTATCGCTGGTATATTGGGCTTAACAGCATTGTTCTATTACCTGCGAAAAAATGAAAAGGTGCGTGGCTTTCTTTCAAAAACCTGGAAGGGATTCAAGCAGGGATTACTATCCGTTTTTCAGTTGAAGAACAAATGGCTTTTCATTTTATATTCCATCACCATATGGGCGCTTTACTTTCTTACAAGCTATGCCGTATTGAAAGCATTCCCAACCACCAGTGAATTAGGCTTCGGCGCTGTACTCAGTTTATTCGCTATAGGTTCTATCGCTATGGCTGCACCGCTTCCGGGAGGCACCGGCTCATATCACGTGTTGGTACCACAAGGGCTCGTGTTTCTTTACAACATTCCGCATACCGAAGCCACTGCGTTTACATTCATTTTTCACGGATGGCAAACGGCAATCATGATTGTAGGCGGTGCTATATCTTTGATTGTAACATCCTTCCTCGTTCGAAGAAAGCAAGCGTAAGCTATATATACTTTTACCGATGAACGGCCACAGCTATTTTAGAATCGGCTGTCCCAAAGTATAGGAACCAT
>CAMLLI010000181.1 GCA_946480685.1 uncultured Flammeovirgaceae bacterium
AGTTCTTCTCCATCGGTGGAAAGTTTGAAGTGCTTGATGCAAGCGAGCGATCACTCTGTATGTTAAAAGGAAAATGGACGAGCTGGGATTTCAAATTTGTTTCGGCCGATAATAAAGAGTTTGCTACAGTAACAAAGCAATGGTCTGGTCTTGGTAAAGAGCTCTTTACTTCTGCCGATAACTATGTTCTGCAGATAAGTTCTGAAGTACCGGAAAATCATCCGCTTCGTCAGCTTATACTTGCAGCTGTTATGTGTATCGATTTTGTTTTGAAAGAGTAATATATATTGGGTACCCATGGCGTGCCGGAACGCTCCATCTGGCACGTCTATAAATATTTAATATCTTGCGCAGCGAAAAAATGATCTATACTTTTTTCGCTCTTTAAACTTTTCATGAACTGGCAATCTCTTCTTTCTTCCCAACGTTCGGGTTCCAAACCAACTTCTTCAGAAGCTTCGCGCAGTGCTTTTGAGCAGGATTACGATCGTATTATTTTCTCGCATCCTTTCAGAAGACTGCAAGATAAAACGCAGGTGCACCCGCTGCCGGAGCACGACTTTGTGCATACGCGTTTAACGCACTCACTCGAAGTTTCGAGTGTAGGCAGGTCGTTGGGGCGCAAAGCCGGAGAAGTGATTATGCAGCGCCACCCGGAGTTGAAAGATAAATTTTCGTTGTTTGATTTCGGTGCCATTGTAGCGGCAGCATCACTTGCACATGATCTTGGCAATCCTCCGTTTGGACATGCCGGTGAAGATTCTCTTTCTGATTTTTTCCTCGAGAATTCTCAAGGGAGATCTTTTCAATCTAAAGTGACAGACGCTGAGTGGAACGACTTGATAAAGTTTGAAGGTAATGCCCAGGGCTTCCGCATCATCAACAGTAATCAATACGGGCTCAAGTTAACACAGGCAACGCTTGGAGCTTTCACAAAATATCCTTGTCCTGCCTTGTTCCCGGGTCGTGATAAATCGAAGAAGAGTCAGAAGAAGTTCGGCTTCTTCCAATCGGAGAAAGATATATTCGCAGCTACCGCCACTCAACTGGAGTTAATACCCGTTGCTGCCGATGCATGGGTTCGTCACCCCTTAACATTCCTGGTAGAAGCAGCCGATGACATTTGCTATAGCATTATCGACCTGGAAGATGGTTGTCGCATGGGCCTCGTACCGTATAGAGATACCGTTGAACTGTTGGCCAACATTCTAAAAGATAATTTCAAACCTGAGAAGCTCGACAAGATCAGCGGGCAGAATGAACGCATCGGTGTATTGCGCGCCATGACAATCAATAAACTGGTAGAGGAATGCACCGAAGTTTTTCTGGCGCACGAACAGGAAATCATGAACGGTACATTCGATAAAGCGCTTGCCGATCATTGTTCTTCCAAAGATGCACTCGAAAAGATCAGCACTATATCTGTTGACAAAATATACCGCGCCCGTCACGTAGTAGAGATCGAAGCTTCGGGTCACGAAGTGTTGCCGGGCTTGCTACAGGAGTTTGTTACAGCCGGTGAGCACATCATGAAAAAATCATCGTCACGCAAGTATAAAAACCTGTCGCTGCTGTTGCCGGTAGAAATGCGTGCTGAGATAGAAAAGCAGGTAAGTACCTATGAGATGTTGCGCATTGTGCTGGATTTTGTTTCCGGCCTCACTGACCGCCATGCGCTTTCGCTGTACCGAAGAATAAAAGGTATAGCGCTGTAACGATATACTTGACAAAATAAAAGAGTTGTTTCAGCACTTTCCCTGTACTGAAACAACCCCGAAGGAAGACTAGTTTTTAGAAGCTTTCTTTGCTTGCTTTTCAGCGCGCTTTTCTTTCAAAGTTTTTGCGGGCTTCTTTTTAGTTTCCTTCCGTGCATCCTGTGATTTTGCCATAGCTAGGTGATTTTTATATTACTCAAAAATAATAAACGCCAGGTGTATAACCATTGGTTCCGATCAAACTTTAAACACCGGCCTCTTATGCCCTATACGGCAAGTGAAGATCAAGCGTTGACGAGTCTCCGGTGTTTTTTACCGTTCGTTCCACCGCAGCTCTTGTTGATTATATGTTAACCTCGGGGAAAGGCAAAATTGATTAGCTTTGGCCCTTCTGAAACTTTGCAAGTATTGAATATGTGGAATAGGGTTGCTCAATTTATTATAAAGTACAGACTGGCACTGATCATTATTATTGGTCTGATCACCATCGTGATGGGATATTTTGCCTCCAGAGTTCAAATGAGTTACGACTTTGCCAGAACGGTGCCGCTGGACGACCCCGATATGGTATTGCTTACCAAGTTCAAGCAACAGTTCGGAGAAGATGGGAACATCATTGCCGTTGGTGTGAAAGACAGCAATGTTTATAAAGTAGAGAACTTCAATGCGTACAGGCAACTGACGCGCGATATAAAAAACATAGAAGGTGTTAATGAAGTGGTGTCGCTGCCGGTGATCAAAATGATTTTGAAAGATACCGCGCAATCAAAGTTCTATCTTCAATCCATCTTCCCTGAAAAGATCAGCACACAGGCCGAGCTCGACAGTCTGATGGCCTTAACAGCAACACAGAAAGTATATATGGACCTGATCGTGAATTCACGAAACGGTGCTACCATGATGCTGGTGTCGGTGCAAAAAGAGTATATGAATTCATCCAAGCGCGAAGCGCTTGCGCAGTCGCTGCTGGATGCCGGTAAACGCTTTGAAGATCAAACCAAGATACAACTGCACTATGCGGGGCTTCCATTTATACGAACGCTGGTTGCAAACCAGGTGCGCAAAGAGATGCAGTTGTTTTTGTATGCGTCTGCTTTTGTTACCGGGCTTATCATGTTCCTCTTCTTTAAATCGTTCCGCGCGGTAATCTTCTCGATGATCATCATTGGTATCGTGGTGGTGTGGACGCTTGGGACACTGGCATTGTTTGGTTTCAAGATCACATTGTTAAGCGGTTTGATTCCTCCGGTAATTGTAACCATCGGTATAACCAACGCTATATACCTGCTCAATAAATATCACCTGGAGTTTGCCAAATCGAAAGATAAACTCAAGGCTATAGCAACGGTTGTACAGAAGATGGGCCTCGCCACGTTCTTAACAAACCTTACTGTTGCCATCGGGTTCCTCACCCTTCTTTCAACAGACATTATTATTCTGCGCGAGTTTGGTATTGTAGCGGGTATAAATATCATGGTGTTATTCCTGGTGAGTCTGGTGATGATACCGAGTGTATTTTCATGGCTGCCTACACCTTCTGAAAAACACCTGCGTCACCTGAACTTTAAGATCATGGGTGGCTTTTTGAAACTGGTAGATCTGGCTGTGCATCGTAACCGCGTCATAATATATATAGTGTCGATGGTGGTGGCTATTGTTTCGGTTTATGGTATCCTTCAGCTTCGCTCCGTATCTTTTATGGTAGATGATATACCGGAGGAAAGCCAGATCAAGAAAGACCTCCACTTTTTTGAAGCAAACTTCAGCGGCATTATGCCCCTTGAGATTGTGGTAGAATTTAAAACCAAGAAACGCAGACCAGTACTCGATGTAAAGAACATGCAGAAGGTTGATGAACTTGAAGCATTTCTTGATTCACTGCCGGAAGTTTCAAGGCCGGTGTCGGTGTTAAGTCTTATCAAAGCATCGAAGCAGGCGTTCTATAATAACAATCCCGATCGCTATACATTGCCGAGCAAGAGCGAAGGTGCTTTTATACTTCGCTATATGAAGGGGCAATCTGACAACAGCGGTTTGTTCAAATCATTTGTGGACAGCACGTTCACCAAAATGCGTATCTCCAGTCAGATCGCAGATATAGGCTCCGTTAAAATGGACTCGCTCGTTCACCATGTGATCGAACCACGCATGAATTCCATTTTTGTATCGACTGAAAAAGATTCTGTAAAGACTGCCGTTACCGGATCGACCAAGATCTTTATTAAGGGTAACAAATTCCTCATCGCCAATCTGCAGGAAAGTTTATTACTGGCGTTCCTCCTCATTACACTTTCCATGGCCATACTTTTTGCCAACGTGCGCATGATCATCATTTCACTTATTCCGAATTTGTTGGCGCTGATGATCACAGCCGGACTGATGGGGTATTTTGATATACCACTGAAAGCGAGTACTGCGCTCATCTTTAGTATAACATTTGGTATCTCGGTTGATAACTCGATTCGTTTCCTCGCGAAGTATCGCCAGGAAATTTTATCAAACAACTTCTACATTCCTGTAGCGGTGAGCGAAGCCATTATGGAAACAGGCAAGAGCATCATCTATACTTCTGTGGTGTTGTTTGCCGGGTTTATCATTTTCACATTCTCTTCGTTCGGTGGCACCATCGCGCTGGGTCTGCTTACATCCGTAACGCTCATCATCTCTATGTTTACCAACCTGATTCTGTTGCCGGCACTGATCATGACATTCGATAAACCCAAAAAGAAGAAAGGCGATCACCAGCTCATTGATGAGTTTGACCATACATTTTACGGGGAATCAGAAGACGAAGAGATCGACCTCGACAAAATCAAAATTCACAACCGTCACTCCGCTGCCGAATAAGTTCGGTGGTTTCTTAAAATTATCCGGGAGGTCTGAATATCAGACCTCCCCACAAAATTCTTACTACTTACTTTGTAATTCTAAGTTATCTTTGCGCTCTTATTCGAACGCAGACGCTAGTTTTTGAGCATGGCAGGAAATTATAAAGAATTTAAAGAACTGAATTTTGCACGCATCGCTGAAGAAATCCTCGATTTCTGGAAGCGCGAGCAGGTATTTCAAAAATCGGTAACGAACCGTGAGGGTTCACCATCTTTTACTTTTTACGAAGGTCCTCCTTCAGCAAACGGTACTCCGGGTATTCACCACGTAATGGCCCGCACCGTAAAAGATATTTTCTGTCGTTATAAAACCTTGCAGGGTTTCCAGGTGAAACGCAAAGGCGGCTGGGATACTCACGGCTTGCCGGTAGAGCTGCAGGTTGAAAAACAACTCGGCATTACGAAAGACGATATCGGTAAAAAGATATCGATCGAAGACTATAACAAGAAGTGCCGCGAAACGGTAATGATGTATAAAGATCAGTGGGATGACCTCACCATGAAGATGGGATATTGGGTTGACCTTGATAATCCATACATCACATACGAGAAGGAATATATAGAGTCGCTCTGGTGGTTGCTCAAGCAATTTTATAACAAGAAGCTTCTTTATAAAGGCTATACCATTCAGCCATACTCACCGGCTGCCGGTACGGGTTTGAGTTCGCACGAACTGAATTTACCAGGCTGCTATAAAGATGTGAAGGATACTTCCATTGTAGCGCAGTTCAAGGTAACGAAGGATTCGAAATCAGAATTCCTCTTCGCAAAACCGACAGGTGATGTATTTATACTTGCCTGGACAACCACACCGTGGACGCTTCCTTCCAACACTTCATTGGTGGTGGGCGAGAAGATCACGTACGTTCAGGTAAATACTTTCAACCCCTATACGCACAAAGCGGTAAGCGTTATACTGGCGAAAGATCTCTTCGGAAAATATTTCTCTGATAAGAACAAAGATCTGAAGCTCGAAGATTACAAGCCGGGCGATAAAGCTATACCGTATCAAATCGTTCAGGAGTTTGCCGGCAAACAATTACTGGGTGTAGCATACGAGCAACTGATGCCGTATGTGCAGCCGCTATACGATGCTGATAAAGCATTCAAAGTAATTGCCGGAGATTTTGTTACGACTGAAGATGGTACCGGTATCGTACACAGCTCGCCAACATTCGGTGCAGACGACTTCCGTGTAGCGAAACAAAACGGAGTGCCCCCTGTAACCTTGAAAGATGAAGCCGGCAACGAGGTGCCTACTGTTGATCGTAAGGGTAAATTTGTAACTCCGATCGGTGAGAGATTGAAAGAAGGTGTAGCGAAGTTCAACATCAAAACACATAAGCCACTAAGTGCTGATGATTTTTATGTGAAGAACTATACCAATGAAGATGAAGCGCATGCGGACTATAAGAACACAGACGTTATCATCTCCATCATTCTGAAAGAAGAGAACAAAGCATTTAAAGTAGAGAAATACGAGCACACGTATCCACATTGCTGGCGTACTGATAAACCGGTTTTATACTATCCGTTGGATTCATGGTTTATCCGCACCACCGCTTTGAAGGATAAGATGGTAGAGCTTAACAAGACTATAAACTGGAAACCGGAATCAACCGGTACAGGACGTTTTGGTAACTGGCTCGAAAATCTTGTTGACTGGAACTTGTCGCGTTCGCGCTATTGGGGAACTCCGCTCCCTATATGGAGAACGAAAGATGGCAAAGAAGAAATCTGCATCGGTTCGCTTGAAGAATTGAATAGCGAAGTAGCGAAGTCTGTGAAGGCTGGCTTTATGAAAGCTGCACTTGCTGCTGATTTTGATTTGCACAGACCGTATGTAGATGATGTTGTACTCGTAAGTGCTTCCGGCCAACCAATGCATCGCGAGCCAGACTTGATTGACGTGTGGTTTGACTCTGGTGCTATGCCATATGCACAATGGCATTACCCATTCGAGAATAAAGATGTATTCGAAAAAAATTATCCTGCTGATTTCATCGCGGAAGGTGTAGACCAAACCCGCGGCTGGTTCTTCACACTGCATGCTATAGCGGTGATGATCAACGAAAGCAGTGCCGAGATAAATACTGTTAATAAGAAAGTAAACAACGGTGGCGTAGCATTTAAAAATGTTATCTCCAACGGACTTGTGCTCGATAAGAACGGCAACAAAATGTCGAAGAGCAAAGGCAACGTGGTGAATCCGTTTGAGACACTGAGTAAATATGGCCCGGATATAGTGCGTTGGTATATGATTGAGAACGCACCGCCTTGGGACAACCTCAAGTTCGACTTCGATGGTATAACCGAAGTGCAGCGCAGATTCTTTGGTACACTTCAAAATACATATTCATTCTTTGCACTCTATGCCAACATCGATGGCTTTGTAAAAGATGAGATGAATGTAGTGCCGTACGAAAAACTTTCGCACCTCGATCGCTGGATCATCTCCAAATTACAAACACTCATCGTTGATGTAACCAAAGCATACGAAGAGTACGAACCTACCCGTGCTGCACGTTCTATACAAGAGTTTGTAAACGATCACCTCTCGAACTGGTATGTTCGCCTGAATCGTAAGCGTTTCTGGAAAGGTGAGATGAGTGAAGACAAGAAGGCCGCGTATGAAACACTATATGAGTGCTTGCTGGTAGTAAGTCAGTTGATGGCTCCGGTAGCACCATTCTTCAGCGAATGGATGTATAGAAATCTTACTGAGAACATTCGTGAGAAAGCATTGGCCAACAACACACCGCTTCGTCATGCATCTATTCACCTGACTGATCTCGTTAAAGCCGAGCAGAAACGTATAGACGTTGAGTTGGAGAAGTCGATGGAGTATGCGCAGAAGATCTGTTCGCTGGTTCACTCCATCCGTAAGAATGCCAAGATCAAAGTACGTACGCCACTGCAACGTATCTTGTTA
>CAMLLI010000182.1 GCA_946480685.1 uncultured Flammeovirgaceae bacterium
TTTTGAACTTCACCTCATATATATTCTTGCCTTCCAGTTTCTGCCGGACAGCGTTATCATCAATGCGGCTTCTGAATTCACCGTATGCTTTATCCGGTGTGTTCAACATCGTGAATGGTTTTGGTCCCTTGCTGAAGTCGGCTACAGCTTTGCCGGATGCGCTTGCATTGAGATCGCCTGCTTTTACATTCTTAGTTTTATTCTCGATGTTAGGCTGCTGCGCGGTAAGTTTATACCATTGAACATCCTCTACCGATACATCTACATTATCGGTAGTAAAGAACCAGCCTCTCCAGAACCAGTCGAGATCTACAGCCGTTGCTTCTTCCATCATTCTGAAGAAGTCTGCCGGACGCGGATGCTTATACATCCAGCGGTTTGCATATTCTTTAAAGGCTTTATCAAAAAGATCTTTACCGATAATGGTTTCGCGAAGCAACGTTAGGGCTACTGTCGGTTTTTCATAGTAGTTAGCACCGAATGCGTTGAGTCTTTCATTGTCAGATGTATTCATCACGGGGCGCATCACGCTCTTGTCGCCCTTCATATAGGGCACTATATCTTGCGGAACGGTGTGGTGGTAATTAGGATAGCGCTCCATCTCGGTGCGCGTCTGTAAAAATGTATTCAGTCCTTCATCCATCCACATCCACTGGCGTTCGTCTGAGCTTACAATCATCGGGAAATAATTGTGTCCTACTTCGTGAACGATCACACCGATCATACTGGCTTTTCCGTTTTCACTCATCTGTCCGTTGCGCGGACGACCACCGTTGAAGCTGATCATCGGAAACTCCATACCAAGGTTAGCCGTGTTTACAGATATAGCTACGGGATACGGATAGTCAAAGGTATATTTCGAGTATACTTCAAGCGCGTTCTTTACTGCTTTGGTAGATTCCTCCGACCACACCGGCAAACCTTCTTTCGGGAAATAGGACATCGCCAGTACTGTATTGGTTGGAAGCTTTACGGCCTGTGCATCCCATATAAATTTACGTGACGAAGCGAACGCTACATCGCGAACATTATCAGCCTGATAGCGCCATGTTTTTTTAGCAGTTGACCGCGTCTTCTCTTTTGCTCGCGCTTCCTCTTCGGTAACAATTACAAAAGGTTTATCGAATGATGCTTTAGCTTTTTCAAACCGCTCGAGTTCTTTTGCTGATAGTACCTCTTTTGCATTGAGTAATGTTCCGGTGGAGGCAACAATGTGATCAGCAGGAACGGTAATGTTTATTTTATAGTTACCGAACTCCAGTGCAAACTCGCCGAGTCGCTGAAACTGTTTGTTCTGCCAGCCTTCATAATCATCAAACTGGCACATGCGTGGGAACCAGTGGGCGATCAGGTATATACTGTTTTTATCTTCCGGAAAATACTCATAGCCTTCGCGTGAAAGCAGGAACTTGCTCCGGTCGGTTATTGGATAGGACCATGCAACATTAAAAGTATAGCTCTCACCGGTTTTTATAGCCACCGGTAAATCAATACGCATCATGGTATTGTTGATGGTGATGGGAAGATTTTTACCGGTCTTGTCGGTAACCGATTGTATAGTATATCCACCTTCAAACTCGAGTGTCCGTGTCAGATACTGCATGTGCAGTGTCGGTATAGAATCGCGCACCGGACCGAAGTAACTTCCGAAATCCTCATTACCCTTCTTGTTGATGTTCTGATCGAGCTGCAGCCAGAGATACTTTAGTGTTTCCGGCGAGTTGTTGTAGTAGGCAATGGTTTCCTTACCTTTCAATGTATTGGTAGGTTCATCGATTTCTGCATCGATGGTATAGTCGGCTCGCTGCTGCCAGTATTTGGCGCCAGGCTCACCGGAGCCTGTACGATATTCGTTTGGTGTGGGCAACAATTCATCAAGCTGCTCAAATTTTCCTTTCCATTGCTTAGCATCCTGTGCATGCGCGAATGCCGCCAGTAAAAGCATTGGTAAAATGATACGAAGGGATTTCATATAGTCGATTAATGAGTTTATCTGAAAGATCAGTTTAATTAAATAAAAAAGCCATCCTTTTTTACAAGGATGGCTTAATTCTTTTCGTCAAACGTATACTGCAGATGCCCGGCAGTTTTTTACAAGACTATATTTCTACACCTGCAGAGCAAATGTTGCTGCACTAATTATTTTTCTTGAACTGATCGAAGCGTGATTCTGTAGTCTTTTTCGGGAACACATTGTTGTTCATTTCAACATCAGCCAACTCGAAATTAGGATCGAGCACGATGTTTACAGCTTCCTTCTCCTTCACAAAAACCTTCACGACTTCGTTTTCATTTGTACGCCATATCTCGGCTGGTATACGCTCTATTTCTTTAGAGCCGTCTTTATACGTCCACTCAATAACCAGTGGCGTTACAAGACCTCCTACATTTTTAAACTTGATCTGGTATATATTTTTGCCTTCCAGTTTTTTACGGATGTCGGCATCGTTAATGCGACTTCTGAATTCACCGTACATCTGGTCAGGTGTATTCAACATTGTAAATGGTTCCGGTCCGCTGCTGAAGTCGTTGGCATTTTTGCCGGTATTCTTTTCAGCAGTAAGATCGCCTTTCTTCGTTTTGATATTTTTCTTTTCCGGATCGATCTGCTCGTTCTTCAACTGGAACCACTTCACTTCATCAACGGCTACATCTACATTGTCGGTGCTATAGAACCAGCCTCTCCAGAACCAATCGAGATCAACACCCGATGCATCTTCCATCGTACGGAAAAAGTCTGCAGGCTTCGGATGTTTAAAGGCCCAGCGCTCTGAATACTCTTTGAAAGCTTTATCGAATAACTCCGGACCCATTACGGTTTCGCGAAGCAATGTGAGCGCTGCGGATGGCTTGGTATAGCCATTAGCACCAAACTCGTTGTAGCGCATATCGTCACCGTTGCTCATGATCGGGCGCATCTGGCTCTTGTCACCTTTCATAAAAGGTATAATTCCTTTTGGTGTACCATGTGTACTATATAATTCCGGGTAACGAACACGAACTGTTTCTTTTTCCAGAAATGTATTCAATCCTTCATCCATCCAGGTCCATTGACGTTCGTCTGAGTTCACGATCATCGGGAAGAAGTTGTGACCAACTTCATGTACGACAACCTGTACAAGACCAACGAGCTTCTGTTGTGAGTATGTACCGTCTTTGTTAGGGCGTGAACCGTTGAAGCAGATCATCGGGTACTCCATACCCTGATTAGCCGTGTGAATAGAATATGCTACCGGATAAGGATAGTTGAATGTACGCTCGGAGTATATTTCCAATGCATTCTTGATAGCCTTGGTAGATTCTTTCTCCCACAGCGGGTTGCCTTCTTTCGGATAGAGTGACATGGCAAGCGGTGTTTTGTCTCCAACCTTCACAGCCTGTGCATCCCATATAAATTTACGTGAAGAAGCAAATGCGAAGTCGCGTACGTTCTCAGCATAAAATTCCCACGTAGCTTTCTTCGTTGACTTTGTTTTTTCTTTTTGAACAGCTTCGTCTTGCGTAACGATGAATACAGGTTTATCAAAAGCCTTCTTTGCTTTTTCGAAACGCTCGATCTGTTCTTTGCTCAATACATCTTTCGGATTTTGTATAGTACCGGTAGCGCCTACAATATGGTCAGCAGGCACTGTGATGCGCACGCGATAGTTACCGAACACGAGCGCAAACTCGCTCTGCCCGAGAAACTGTTTGTTCTGCCAGCCTTCGTAGTCATCGAATACGCACATGCGTGGGAACCACTGCGCGAAAGTATATACATAGTTGCCGTCTTCCGGGAAATACTCGTAGCCACCTCGTTGGTTAAAGATCTGGCGGTTATACTCGGTATAGCTCCAGTCAATCGCGAAAGTAAATTTCTCCCCTGTCTTAAGCGGAGCCGGAAGATCTACACGCATCATGGTATTGTTGATGGTATAGGGAAGTGCTTTACCTGTTGCATCTTTCACTGACTTAATGTTGTAGCCTCCTTTATAGTCGGAAGTTTTTACACCGGTCATCATGTTGAAAAAACCTGCCGGCACAGAGTCTCTCACAACACCTGTTTTGGTTTGTGAGGTCATGTTGTTATCAGCGAGTATATTTTGATCAAGCTGAAGCCAGAGGAATGTTAAAGTTTCCGGTGAGTTGTTATGATAGGTAATGGTTTCAGAGCCCGTCAGTAATTGTGTTTTGTCGTCAACCTCTACGTTGATCACATAGTCAGCACGTTGCTGCCAGTAATTCTGACCCGGTGCACCGGCACCTGTGCGATATGAATTTGGTGTTGGTAATAATTGATCGAGCTGCTCGAATTTTCCTTTCCACGCCTGTTGCTGCGGAGTTTGTGCTGAAGCATGAAGCAACACACAAGTAAATATAATAGCAAGTAATACTCTCATGATTTGAATTTGCTGTTATCAGTTATTCGTTATCCGTTAATCGTATTTACGAATAACGATTAACGAATAACTTATAACGATTCTCTAGTTTGTTCTCTTTTTGAATTCGTCAAATTTGGATGCGGACTGTGATTTAGGGAACACGTTGTCCTGCGCATTGATGTCGGTGACCTCTTGTTGTGGATCCAGTACGATGCCTGTTACTTCCTTGTCCTTAACAAACACTTTGGTCACTTTGTTTTCGTTGATGCGCCAGATCTCTGCTGGTATACGTTCGATCTCTTTTGATCCATCTTTATAGGTCCATTGGATAATTACCGGCATCACCAGTCCGCCTTTGTTGCTCAACGTAACCTCATATATATTCTTGTTCTCGAGTTTCTGCATGATCGCTTTGTCATCGATCTGACTTCTGAACTCGCCATACATACGCGGATCGGTATTCGTTAAACTAAATGGCTCCGGACCATTGTTGAAGTTGTCGAATTTATTCTCTCCTTTCGCGTTGAGATCGCCTTGTTTTACCTTCGGAGTTTTCGTTTCAGGATCGTTCGTTTCCTTACGCATCTTGAACCACTTCACCTGGTCTATAGATTGATCACAAACATCTGTAGTATAGAACCAGCCTTTCCAGAACCAGTCGAGATCTACAGCCGATGCATCTTCCATGGTACGGAAAAAGTCTGCAGGCTTTGGATGTTTAAAGGCCCAGCGGTTTGCATATTCTTTAAAGGCTTTATCAAATAACTCACGACCCATTATAGTTTCGCGCAGCATGAATAAACCTGTTCCTGCTTTTGCATATTGTTCATTACCGAATTGTATTACCTGCTCGGAGTTCACCATCAATGGACGCATCGAGCTGCGATCGCCTTTCATATAGGGAACCAGTGCAGCAGGTTTACCTCTGTCGAAATCTATATCCGGGTAGCGTTCTATCTCTGTTACTAACTGTACAAATGTATTTATACCTTCATCCATCCAGGTAGTCTGGCGCTCATCGTTGTTGATGATCATCGGGAAGAAGTTGTGTCCTACTTCGTGCACAATAACACCAATCATACCCTTGCGTACTGCCGGAGTATAGGAACCATCTTTCGCCGGACGACCATAGTTAAAACAGATCATCGGGTACTCCATGCCTTGGTGTGCAGCGTGAACAGATATAGCTACCGGGTATGGATAATCGATCGTCATGCGAGAGTATACTTCCAATGCATTCTTCACGGCTTTGGTAGATTCTTTCTCCCATAGCGGATTACCTTCTTTCGGGTAATACGACATGGCCAGTGGTGTCTTGCTGCCAATCTTTACAGCCTGTGCATCCCATATAAATTTACGGGATGTAGCGAAAGCAAAGTCACGCACATTATCCGCGTGAAACTCCCATGTCTTCTTCTCTTTCGATTTTGTTTTCTCGCGCTGTATAGCTTCATCCTGTGTTGCTATAATTACCGGCTTGTCGAAAGAAGTCTTAGCTTTTGCGAGTCGCTCGAGTTGTGTTTTGTTAAGAACAGTTTCAGCATTTTTAAGCTGACCGGTTGCACCTACGATGTGATCGGCCGGTACCGTGATCTTTACTTTGTAATCACCGAAAGGTAACGCAAACTCTCCCTGACCAAGGAATTGTTTATTCTGCCATCCTTCATAATCATCATACACACACATGCGTGGGAACCACTGTGCAATCACGTAAGAGTAATTGCCGTCTTCCGGAAAGTATTCATACTGCGTGCGCTCACGAACACGAACACCATCGTTGATATTATAAGACCAGTCGATGGAGAAAGTATATTTCTGTCCGGGGTTGAGAGGCTGTGGAAGATCGATTCGCATCATGGTATAGTTGATGAGGTGCGTGAGATCTTTACCGGCAGCATCTTTCACCGATTTGATTTTAAATCCACCATCAAAATCAAAAAGATTATAGGCAGAACCTGCAGACTTGGCATCGATGGAATCGCGTAAAGTATTGGTTCTTGTTTTTTGCGTCATGTTATCTTCAGCAAGTTTATTCTGATCAAGCTGAAGCCACAGGTAACGCAATACATCAGGCGAATTATTGTGATAGGTTATTGTTTCAGATCCGGTTATACTTTGATTGTCGTCATTCAGTTCTACACTGATAACATAGTCGGCTTTTTGTTGCCAGTATTTAGGACCTGGTGCCCCGGAGCCTGAGCGATACTCATTCGGAGTTGGCAGCTGTTGATCGAGCTGCTCGAACTTGCCCTGCCACCGTGGAGTTTCCTGTGCCCATGCCGTATGCATTATGACAAGAAGGAGGGAAATTTTAAAAACACGCTTCATATAGGTTATAAGAGTTATTCAATCCAAAATGCTTTTTCTTTCATTAACATCAAAGCGATGCCGGCTACTGCAGATGAAATAACCATCTTCCAGTCTCTGCGGTTCACGCCAAACAAATCCACCAAAAGAAAGCTCGCTGTTAAAAAGATGGCAACAATAATTATCTGGCCTACCTCCAGCCCGAGATTAAAGGCCAATAGCTGTGATATGATTCGTTCATCTTTACCCAAAATACTTTTCAGATAATTTGAAAAGCCCAGGCCGTGTATCAATCCGAAAAATGCTGCAAAAAAATAGTTGAGCTGAACAGGTCTGCCCGATAAATTTTCTTCATTCTTGAACAGGTTAGACCCTGCCGTTATAAAAATAGTAAGAGGTATAAGAAATTCGATAAGCTCTGCCTTGATCGTAACAATTTCGAGTGTTGATAATGCCAGTGTGATGGAGTGCCCTATTGTAAAAGCTGTAACCAGGATCAGCACCTGCCGCCAGTCGCGCATGAGGTATAGTGCACACAGTGCCACTACAAATAAAATGTGATCATAGCCATTAGCATAGTCCAGTATGTGATCCTTCCCTAACCCAAAATAGAGTTGAAACTCGCTCATAATTAATGAAATGAAAAAATTAAAAAGGCCACAAGTATAGGAGATAATTTCGAAAAACAGATTAGGTATTTTATGGGGGTGGGGTTCTTCCGATCGACCGTGTTTATTTGAGCAATCTGTACATGACCGGTATCCGATTTCTTTTTTTCGGTATTATTTTTGGACCTTTCGATTCCACGATTCAGTTAACATTTTCATGATCACATCATTTTCCATTCTGTCATTTGTCCACAGCATT
>CAMLLI010000183.1 GCA_946480685.1 uncultured Flammeovirgaceae bacterium
CGTTTCACCAATGGCATATAGTATCTCGTCTACCGTAGCGGCTGATATTTCACCCGAGAGTTCCCTTGTCTCAAGGGCAGGATCTGAAAATGTAACATTCAGACCATAGGTATCTTTCAATATACCGGATATATCACGCAGCGGAGTGCGTTCAAAAAATAGTTTATTCTCGAGCCATGATGTATAACGTTGCTTGTTTACACTCTGTGAAGTCAATTCCTTGTCGGTTACGGTTGCCAGTTCACCCGGCTTTAAAAAGAGTGGTTGTTTATTGTCGGCTCCTGCGAGTTCAAGTTTTACTTTTCCTTCGGTGAGCATCACTTCCGATGAGCAATGCCGCGTGTTTACATTGAACTTTGTTCCTAATACTTCAACGTTGAGTTCGTTAACACCATGTACTATAAATTTCTGATGGTTCCTGGTATGGATCACAGAGAAAAATCCCTCCCCTTCTATCCATACTTCTCGGGATGTGTTTTCATTCCAGTCTGGCAGATATCGAAGTACAGAGTTACCATTGAGTATAACTTTCGATTGATCCGGCAGCATAACAATACGCTGCTCTCCGAAACCCGTACGAACTTCATGCAGGCGATTGGATGAACTATACCACCAGAACGATACTGCTATAACCACGAGTATAGATGCCGCAACTTTATAAAGTAATGGTATATAGGATACCGATTTACTACGCCCGCGTTGCTTCTTTTGTATCTCATTCTGTATAGCGGAAAACATCTGGCCCTGTATCTCCTGCAACTGCGCTTCTGTGTGATCGGATGTAACGGAAGTTTCTGTCTGCGCTTCAGACCAGATTTTATCGAGTAAGGCTATCTCTTCAGGTGTGGCGGTTCCGGATCGATAACGTTTAATGAGTTCGGCTAATTCTTCGTGGTTCATAGGTTGATTGAGAAAATTGGCTTCTCAAAACGAAGACGGCTGCCGCAGCAGGTATCCCTAAACAGGTTTATCAAAAAGAATTAAAAAGCAGAAACTCCAAATGAATTTAACTGAAGCAGGAAGTTTTACTATTAATATGGAGTGTACTATAGCGTGAATAAAAAAACGTGCTACGAGAGAAACATAGCCAAGCGCGTGCGGAGTTTTTTTATAGCCTGCGTGATGTGGTACTCAACTGCTTTCGATGATAACTGCGTCTTTTCGGCAATCTCATCATTAGAGTACTTATGAAATTTACTCAATCGAAAAACCGCTTCTGTTTTTTCGGGCATTTTTTTCAGCTCATCAAAAATGACATTCATGCCCTCATTAAATATAACGATGTCGTCTACAGCATGTCGTTCCTCTGAAAAATCTTCGAGAGCGCGTTGATAGTGTTTCTTCCTGCAGGCAACACTATCAAAGTGATCATAAATTTTATTTCGTATCGCGGTCAAGAGGTAGGCCTCTGTATTTTCTACAGGCTTGATGTTATCTCTGTTCAGCCACAACTTTACAAATACATCCTGCACAAGCTCCTGCGCGAGCGCCTTATCACGCAGGTGACTATAGGCTACGCTATACAGCTTCTTCCAGAAAGCCTGGTAGATCTCTGCAAACTTTTCTTCGGATAGTATTTCGAATGACCTTATCTCCCCCATACTAAATTGCTAAATGCGGAAGTGGAACAAATTCAGATGTGGTTGCAGCGTTGCGATGAACACATTCGTTTTGTTTACAGATTCCGTTCATCGTCTGCTACAATAACACAGCCGGTATATATCATTGAACAACAGACTATATATCAATCTTTACCGGGCAACGTAAAATGTTACCCGGTAAATTCTGATCACTTACTTGGGTGTCTCTTCCAGAAAAGCACTCACCGTCTGGATTGTACCATCCGCGTTGTGCTTGAGCTCTGTCACCTTAATATTACGAAGGTGTGTCTTGCCGGAAAGTTCAACATCGTGGTAAAAGATATACCACTTCCCTTTGAACTCTACGATAGAATGATGATTCGTCCAGCCCTTTACGGGATTAAGTACTATACCTTTATAGGTAAACGGACCATAGGGAGAATCTCCAATAGCGTAACAGATATTATGTGTATCGCCTGTTGAATACGAGAAGTAATATTTACCATTGTACTTGTGTACCCACGATGCTTCAAAGAAACGTTTATCGTTTTGTTTCTCGGTGAAGGTCTTGCCGTTTTCATCCACCAGCTTGATTTCTTTTACTTCACCTGCGAAGCTTTTCATATCCTTTGTCAATTTGGCTACGCGAGGCAGAACAGCTTGCTCTTCAGGCTTTCTTAGTGCACCGGCTGCGTTGTATTTGTTATTGTCCCAGCGCTGAAGTTGTCCGCCCCAGATACCGCCGAAGTACATATAAAATGAACCATCATCATCACGAAATATAGCAGGATCTATACTATAGCTGCCGGCAATAGGCTGCTTCTCGGCAACGAACGGACCTTCCGGTTTTTTGCTTGTAGCGACACCTATACGAAAGACATCACTTTTATCTTTCACCGGAAAGTATAAATAGTATGTATTGTTTGCATACGCAGCGTCAGGTGCCCACAGTTGGCGACCGGCCCAGGGAATATCTTTTATATCAAGAGCAACTCCGTGATCAGTCACCTTTCCGCCAATAGCATCCATAGACAAGATGTGATAATCCTTCATATCAAAGTGTCCACCTTCATCATCTTCAGCAGTGCCACTTTCAATGTCGTGCGAAGGGTAAATGTAAATCCTGCCATTGAATACATGCGCAGAAGGATCTGCTGTATATATATGGTCTACCAGGGGTTTGGCGGCAAACTTTTGAGCTGATGCCGTAACAGAAAGTACCGAAAACGTCATTAACAAGACTGTCGTTCTCATAAGTTATTGAATGGTTTAAGTATGTATTTATAGTCATTATGACTATAAGTTATGCAAACACAAAAACATCCGACCAAGCTCTCCGCCTGCTCATCTAATCACTCTAATATGCTCTTGCAATCGGTTGTGTAAAAATAAATGTATTACTCACAATTGCAATTACCCAAGGGCAATTAATTCTTTAACCGCGGTTATCGGGCCCAAATCCACTAAAATCACATAAAAACTGGAATCCCTTTTTCACAAAAATCGCCAGCATGAACCACCATTTGAAAATTGATACACTCAAGCGGGTGAACAAAGCGAACATTGACGGGACGCTCTATATTGCGGACAACGGAGGGCCTATACTTTGCAATGTGAGCTGGATATGCACTGCCTTGTGATACTCTGTTTGTACGTATAAACACTGAAATATATGACTGTACTAGTACTGTTCCTGAAACGAGCCCACCGTTCTAATTTTGAAAAAATAGTAACATGACACTTGAGAGTTTACACTTAATTGTCATGGATACAAAGGCCTGCTATATATGAAAAGTAACTATTGTTTAATCGTCACACTGGTATTCATGATGGGATGCACAACTGAAAGTAAAAATGATTCACACCGCGAACCTTCGCATGAGTCGGATAGTAGCTCATTTGATTATAGTCTTATCGGGAAGAAGGGAAAGATAGTATATCCGCAATTTAAGGCAGAGGTCTCCTACCTCACAGATAGTACGCTCCAATGGAAAACTACCGACAACAATGGAGTTATACGTGAAGGCAAAGAAACCATCGTATATAAAAAGCTCGCGGAGAATCTGCACTTTCTCAACTGGATTGAAGAAGACGGACTTACTATCAGCCAGGTAATTGATACAAAGAATGGCTCGGTCCATGCTTTTGCAACTTTCAGAGATGAGAAAAGCACAAGAGGAAACAGAAGTGCCATGGCATTAGATGGTACTTTCGAATTTGTAAAATGATTGTGGTGCTACGACAAAGTTTGATCTACATAACCAACCTATGTAGCTTCACTATTTATACAAAGCCAGCGTAAGTGCCACTAAACTCTGTTTTGTTTTTTGTACTCACCGGGTGTGAGACTGGTGACTTTTTTAAAGACTTTTGAAAAATGAGATAAGTTTTCAAACCCGGTCTCTTCTGCTATCGCGGCATACGACAAATCTGTTGTGGCAATCAGGTATTGCGCACGTTCGATTCGCTTTTCATGTATATAGCTTAAAGGCCGTTGCCCTGCATATCGCAAGAATAGTCTTGAAAAATAGTCCTGGTGTAAATTTGCGCGCTCAGCTAAATAACTTACGGTTAGATTTTCCCGCGTAACCTGGATGTATCGCATGGCCTCCAGGATTTTTGACGCGATCGGATCCGGAGCATTGTTTGTAATTTTGCGCGAACTCAAAAACCGGGAAAAGAGTTGAAGTATTATACCCTGCGTTTCGAAGAAAACAGAATCGCTAACTGTCTTATTGAGCTGCTGGTAGCTTTTGTAATAGGTATACTTCTCATATTCTTTCGGATTGTCCGAACGATTTATACCTCGTCCCGGATTGATTTCAAGCAACCGCTTCATGTTGGTAATGTCTGTATGACTGGCAGGAACTTTGATAACCCGCCGGTTATTCTCGAAGAGTGAAAGCCCTTCCACCGATTCTTCAAAGAAATGAAGAAAGTATTGGCTTAAGTATACCTTGCAAAATAAGTTGCACAACGTGAAGCTTGGCAGAAGATAGAAATAACCGGGCTCAAGCTTTACCTTGTCCTGTTTACTAAGCACATATCCTTCGCCTTCATCGATATAGTATATTCTATAGTAAGGGCTGATCACATTGGCATAGTTCCACTTCTTATTCAGCTTAACATAGTCAATGTGCAGAAGCGAGAAGTTGTAATTCAAGAGGCTTTTTTCCATGCGATAGACCCGTTTTGCAAAAAGTCGGATTCAGACAAATTAAAGTCTTTTTGGTGCAATGACAAACTTTGTTGCCGATGCTAAGTTTGTTATGGCTGCATCACCGGATTTGAGATGCTCGCATATGATTAAAATTTAGTCGCAAGGTCGGAATTGTAACAACGCCATGGCAATAAAAAAATCTGATAACCTGCATCGTGATACCGTAATGACGGATCTTCCCTCCGTGGTATTTGGAACCAGCGGCCTGGGCAATTTATTTGTTGCTCTTGAAGAACAGGAAAAGTTAAATATTGTAAGCGAATGTCTTCGTTTGTCAAGTGGAAAGGCGGTGTTTGATTCTGCTGGTAAATATGGTGCAGGTCTGGCGCTTGAGGTGCTCGGCACATGTCTCAAGCAATTGAATGCCCGTCCGGACGATGTGATCATTAGCAACAAGCTTGGCTGGCTTCGCACGGAACTAACCACTGAGGAACCGACCTTCGAGCCGGGCGTTTGGAAAAATCTGAAACACGATGCTGTTCAAAAAATAAGTTACGAAGGTATACTGGAATGTTTTGAACAAGGTAATGCATTGCTTGATGCTTACCCGGCGCAAATGGTCTCTGTGCATGATCCGGATGAATATATATCCACGGCAAGCAGCGCCCAACATTCAGAAGAATTGTACACGGATATTCTCGAGGCTTACCGGGCCTTGCATGATTTGAAGAAGCAGGGAAAAGTACAATCTATAGGCGTTGGTGCGAAAGACTGGAGAATCATTGAACGAATCACAAGGGATGTTGACCTGGATTGGATTATGATTGCGAACAGCATGACCATAAAAAGCCATCCTGAAGCACTCTTGCGTTTTATAGCCGAAGCGAGTCAACAAGGTATATATGTTATTAACTCAGCAGTATTTCATTCAGGCTTTCTTGTAGGAAGTAATTATTTCGATTATCGGCTGGTTGAAAAAGGAAGTATACAAAGTGATGCACTTTTCAAGTGGCGCGAAGATTTCTTCGCAGTTTGCAACGAATTCGATATAAAGCCTGCACAAGCCTGTGTACAGTTTGCGCTGAATGTTCCGGGAGTAAAAAGTATAGCATTGAATACAACGGATTCATCCCGGGTGCGATCCAATCTCGCCATGGCCGAAACAAGTATTCCAACGCAGTTCTGGAAAGAACTTAGAAACAGAAATCTGATACAAGTGGATTTCACATACAATGTACTGTAGCTAATATATACTATACGAGAATCACAACAACATCATGAAAACATTAGTCTGCACAAAACCAGGTGAGTTCAACTATATAAATGCAGAGCAACCGAAGCCTGCACCGGGACATGCCATTGTAAAGATCCGGAGGATCGGAATTTGTGGAACGGACTTGCATGCCTTCGAAGGCACCCAACCCTATTTCGAATACCCGCGCATTTTAGGTCATGAACTCGCAGGTGAAATAGTTTCCGCTGAAGATTGCCCCGGCTTTGAGATTGGAGAGATTGTCACCTTTATACCTTACTTCTCTTGTGGCGAGTGTATAGCATGCCGAAGAGGAAAACAAAATGCTTGCGTAAATATCAAGGTGTGTGGTGTCCATCAGCATGGCGGGATGGTGGAGTATTACTCTGTGCCATCCTACGCATTGGTTCATGGCGAAGGGCTTAGTCTGGACGCGTTAGCTTTAGTTGAACCGTTGGCTATTGGCGCGCATGCTGTGAGGAGAGCAGGAGTAACAAAAGATGAATTTGTTCTGGTAGTCGGTGCCGGTCCCATTGGTTTAGGTACGATAGAGTTTGTACGTGCCGCAGGAGGACGTGTGATTGCGCTCGACACCAATAATGATCGATTACGATTCTGCAAAGAAGCGCTGAAAGTAGAACATATCATTAATGCCATAGACGATGATGTTCTGGAGAAATTGAAAGCAATTACCAATGGTGATATGCCAACCGTTGTTATGGATGCAACCGGAAATCTGAACGCTATAAACAATGCCTTCCGTTACATGGCACATGGAGCACGCTATATTCTGATCGGCTTGCAGAAAGGTGATATATATTTCAGTCACCCGGAGTTTCACAAACGAGAAGCAACGCTCATGAGCAGCAGGAATGCAACGCGAGCTGATTTCGAGAATGTAATCTCGCTGATCAAAAGAAAAGAAATCGATCCTACCATTTTCATAACGCACCGGGTAAATTTTGACCAGGTTAAAGATGAATTCCAGAACTGGTTGAATCCTGATTACCGCGTAATAAAAGCAATGGTGGAAATAGCCTGAACCCGATAAAAATGAAAAAATATTGTTTGGCGCTGGATCTCGTAGACGATCCGGAATTAATTGCTCAATACGAAGACTGGCACAGAAAAGAAAATGCATGGCCTGCTATCACGAAAAGTATCACTGACTCCGGCATCCTCAACATGGAGATTTACAGAACCGGTAATCGGTTGTTCATGATCATGGAGACTGAGGATACTTTTAGTTTCGAAAGAAAAGCCGCTATGGATGTGAGCAATCCTAAAGTTCAGGAATGGGAACAGCTGATGTGGAAATTTCAGCAATCTCTGCCGTGGGCAAAACCGGCAGAAAAGTGGATTGTAATGGATCGCATTTTTCATTTATAGTATATATACATATAGTGATGAAAGCATTGAGTGATCCAATAATATATATAATTCTCGAAGCTATACATCGCAGCTAAAAACGTAACGCATTATGATAAAACTAAATCGTCTGTTTTTAATTTTAACATTAGGCAC
>CAMLLI010000184.1 GCA_946480685.1 uncultured Flammeovirgaceae bacterium
TTTATGACGAGACTTCAGTTCGCGAACGGCTTTTGAAATATTCGATGTCGGGTTCTTGATAACCTGCGACTCATCGAGAATTATATAGTTGAAGTAAAATTGCTGCAGCAACTCTATATCCAGTCGTGTTATGCCGTAGGACGTAAGAATGAGATCGTACTTCTCAAAACGACTTATATCTTTATTACGAAGTGTACCGGTATAATTCAGTATGCGAAGATCGGGAGTAAATTTACTTGCTTCCATCTCCCAGTTATAAATGAGTGATGTAGGCATTACCAGTAATGAAGTACCAGCCCCCGCTTCTTTTTCGGCCAGCAACATGGTAAGGGTTTGCACCGTTTTACCCAAACCCATATCATCGGCAAGACATCCTCCTAATTTATATTCATGCAAAAAGCGAAGCCAGTTAAAACCAGCTTTCTGATACGGACGTAACTCACCTTTGAAACCTGTTGGTAAAGGATAATCTTTTATACCACTGAACGATGTAAGCGCAGCTTCTCACTCAGTTGTACTTTGGCAAGATTACCTTCTTCGAGTTCTTTTACCAGGTTAAGGTGATGTTTGCGCAGTACTGGTTTCTCATTATCACCATCGGTCTCGCTTAACGAGAAGAGGTCTGCATATTTTGTAAGCCATGCTTCGGGTATAATGGCTATTTCTCCATTGGGAAGTTTGAACTCCACTTTTCTGCGCATGATCAGCTTACGAAGTTCCTTGAATGGAATTTCGAACTCACCAAACTTGATCTTGGCGTGGATATCAAACCAGTCTATATTTTCTTTTACTTCAACTTCAATAACCGCTTTGCCAACAAAGTATTTTTTGTCGCGGCTCTCGGGTTGACTCACTTCAAAACCAAGGTTAAGTAAATTTACCCTGTTCTCATTCAACCAAGAAAATGCTTCTGACTTCGGTATAGCTACACGAAAGCCTTTCATGGGAAGTCCTAATTTTTGAAGCGTATGTAAAAAGTTACGCTCTACATCGGTAAGGCGTGTAACGCGGTGGAATACATACCCATCATCGCCTTGCTTCTCCAGCGTAACACTTACCGGCCCTATATTATCTCCGCGAAAACGATGCTTGCCATATTTGAAAGAGAGATCGAAAACAATTTTACCTGACTCATCACTTGTATCTTCCGGTGGTGGCCCTGCATCAAATAACGATGGTGCTGCAGAAGGTTGCGTGGTATGCAACTCTGAAAGTGTAAGTACCGGATGCGGATCGTATACCGTTTTGTTGATCTCAAATCCATTTGCCTCCACATCATCAAACGAAGCAATGAGTGGTGCTACAAATCGGTTGTAGTATGTCTCTTCTACATTCTTTGGTATAACTACAAATTTCTTCGTGAAGAACGGGATGAGTTTTTTACCATCTACATACTTTTCAAAGCCGTATAGATTTCCATTCAATACCATCCATGCAGGGTTCTTACAAATGAGGTAAGCCGATGCATTGGGTAAATCCAGTTTTCTATCCTGGAAGAAAACAGACGGGTAATAGTTTGTGTTATCTTCTGTGCGCTTGAAGTGAAATTGAATAGAAGCACGCTTCTCCAGTACTTCAATCTTTTTCCATGTAGGTTCGCCATCATTACCCATTTCAAAGAGTTGCTTACCCTTCATCTTATCAAGAATGCGGGCTCTTCGTTTTTCAAGGTAATCTTCTATTTGCTCCTGTATCAGTTCATTGCCTTTTGTTTTGTCGTATATCTTGGCAAAGAATTCTTCAGGCTTCATGAATTTGGCAGAGAACTTCTTCACGATAGCTTCCTGCTGCATAGAGTCCATCAACTCGATCAATTCAAAGTCGCGGGCATCAAGTCCTTTGGAAAATTCGCGTGCATTTTTCGAAGAGATGTTCTGATGTTGATACGTGAGCTTTCCTTTATCGTCAAGATGGACGATATAGGATTCGAAAATATAGCCCAGGTATTCGTGCTGATACAACGAATATATTATCTGGAACGGCTGTGAAGACGACACTTTCATGCAAAAAACGATTTTTTGATGAAAAAAGAATTCGAATATTACGCATAAACGCCATAAGAAGCGACACCTTTTTTAAATATATGGTACACGAATCTTACAAACGTTTTTCGTGTTAAAACACTGATCAAACGAGTAACAGTTCAGAGGGGTAAATTAAAGTTGCTGCGGAGAAACAAACCGCGATGCCAGCACGGCCGGCCGCGATGAAATAAGAAATGTTATAACGGAAACCACACCTAAAGTAGCTACAAAGTCCATCCACGAAATTTTTATAGGATAGCCCTGTGTAATAGAAGTTTCCATCCCCATGGAGATAATACCAAAGCTAAGCTGCAACCAGCAAAACAGTCCGCCCAGCACAAGACCAACCAATGCACCGGTAAACGCTATCAACGCACCTTCGGCCAGGAAGATGTTTCTGATGAGGCCTTGGTCTGCTCCCATCGCTGCCAGGATAGATATATCTTTTTTCTTATCGATGGCCAGCATCATGAGACTGAAAAATATATTGATGGAACCAATGCCCAGCAGCAGCGTGAGTGACAAAAACGTAAAGAGCTTTTCCATTTTCAGCAGGCGGTATAAATCCTTATGCTGCTGTTCCTGGTTAAGCACATTAAAAGAATCTCCCAATAATTTTTGAAGTCTGCGCTGTACATCGTTGATGTTCTCACCCTCCTGCGTTTTTATTTCCAGCGAAGTTCGTTTGTTGCCGTAGTTGAGAAGATCCTTGGCAAAGTCGAGCGGCACCAGCACATAGTTTTCATCTATATATTGAATGATGGAAAACACGCCACCGGGAACAATGTTCATTTTAGAGTACATGCGCGAAGGATCTGTCACACTCGTCTTCACGTCCTTGATATAATATATCTGCATGGTAAACATCGGATCCTCCACTGCAAGTGTGAGCGTATTGCTTACACCCTGCCCTACAATGGCATAATTTACTTTACCGTTTTTAAGACGAAGTTTACCTTGTGTTATACTCTCCAGCGGAATGCGTTCCTGCTCAATAAAGTTATCGCTTACACCTTTCAGCGTTACAATCTGGTTGGCATCGCGGTAATGAACATAGGCATAATCTTCAATAACTTCGGTTACGAGCTTTACGCCTTCTACTTTTTTTACCTTGGACAGAAACTCGTCCGAAACCTTGAATGATTTTCCAACAGCAGCTTCAACTTTGATCTCCGGGTCAAATGAGTTGTTGAGCGAACGGAGTAAATCTTCCAGACCATTAAAAACAGAAAGTACAATAATCAATGCCGCGGTGCTAAAGGCAACACCCACCATCGAAAGGATGGAAATGATGTTGATGAAATTCTTTTTCCGTTTGGAAAAGAGATACCGCCTGGCAATGAAGAAGGGAAGATTCAAGAAGCGCTGTTTTTAGAGGTACTCACTGTTTAAACATTCCTGACGTTTACTTATCCTTATCTGCCGGTGGAATGTGCAGGTTTTTGATCAGTTCATCCATGCGCTGTGCATTTTCCTCCACTTCGTCAATATAAAAGATCAGCTCCGGAATGATACGAACCTGCTTTCCAATCTTTTCGCCCAATGCGTGCCTGATCTCTTTTTTACGCGAATTGATCTTATCGAGTATGCCCTGCTTATCTTTCGCCAGCATCATGCTGATGTATATTTTGGCTACGCTCAGGTCGGCACTCACTTTAACATCTGCCAGTGTAATAAAGGCGTTGTCGAGTATGCCGCGCTTATCGCGTTGAAAGATATCGCTTAGCTCTTTTTGGATAAGCTTGGAGTATTTTAATTGTCTTGTTGAACTCATAAATAAATCGGGCCCTTTAATTTACGGAAGTCTTTCGTCACTAATTCCCTGACAAAGATGAAAAAACATGCGAATCATTTCAATCTTTAAAACTACTGCTCTATTTTTCGAACTACTTTAAACAGAAACTCTTTTGCTCCAATACTTTCGAATAAATGATCCGTACCGACTGCTGGGGTTATTGGTCATCATGGTAGTGATCAGTCTTCCGCTTTTCCTGGATACTCCGCCCATGACGTACCCAGAATTAAAAAGCATTCTGGTGGGTGAAAAAGTTCATAGCGGAAGCTCACTTTACTCGCAAGTTATAGATTCCACCGCACCGCTTGCCGGCTGGTTCGATGCGCTCTTTGAAATGATCTTTGGCCGCTCGCTTACTGCCCGCCATATACTGGCATTCTTTATACTCTTTACGCAAGCTGCATACCTCGGCATCATCTTCATCAACAAGAAAGCTTTTGCTGAAAGTACATTTATTCCGTCTGTTGTCTTTGCGTTCCTGTTCTTCTTTTCGTTCGATACGCTTTCGCTGAATGCAGAACTTCTAGGCTCCGGATTTTTACTACTGGCTCTTCATAACCTCTTCCGACAGATCGAGTTCCGTGAACAGGGAGATCCTTCTATTTTCAATCTCGGTTTTTATATTGCACTGGCTACGCTGTTTTCATTTTCATTTATAGTGTATCTGCTGGCGGCCATTGTTATACTCATGGCGTTTACACGCAGTGCGGTGCGCAGCTATCTGCTTATGATATTCGGATTCTTGCTTCCGCATTTACTGATGATAAGCATTTACTATCTGAAGGAAGGACTGCCTGAACTCTGGGACTATTATTACCTGCCTAACCTGAGTTTTAAAAGAGATATTTTTATAGGTGCCAAAGGTTTATTTATACTGGGTGCCGTGCCTCTTGTATTCCTGGTTGTTTCCCTTGTGATGCTGAACCGCGATGCACGCTTCACCAAGTATCAGTCGCAGTTGGTGCAAACCATGTTCTTCTGGATGATCTTTTCGTTTCTGCAGATATTTTATTCCAAAGATCTGCGGCCGCAAAGTCTCATCACGTTAATACCTGCGTTCAGCTTCTATATTTCACATTTCCTGTTATTGATACGCAGACGAAAGTTTGCCGAGATAAGTATCTGGGTGTTGCTGGTAAGTGTAGCGGGTATAGCATACCTGGCGCGCTATAATAAAATAGGTGGTGTAAATTATGAGTACCTGCTGGTACCGGATAACAAATCTGCCAACGCCATACGTGATAAACGTGTGCTCATGCTGGGCGATGACTTCTCCATTTATAAATACAACAACCTTGGTTCGGGTTTTTTGAACTGGCGATTGTCACGCGAAATATTTGAGCAACCTGATTATTATGAGAATGTCATTCTGATCAACAACTCGATCACGCATGATCCTCCACAGGTAATCATCGATCCTTACAACCTGATGCCCTATGTATTTGAGCGGTCGCCTACATTAAAAGCTAAATATACCTTATCGGGTAACGGACTTTATACTATTAAGAATTAGCAGGGATTTTTTCTGGCCCGCGTTTTTAATCACGCTTCGTTATGGTTGATGTAATTATTATAGGAGCTGGTGCTGCTGGTTTGGCAGCGGCACGTATCATCAGTAAAGCGGGTAAAACTGTAACGGTGTTGGAAGCACGCAATCGTGCTGGCGGCAGGATATATACCTTGCACAACGATGACTTCTCCTTTCCTGTTGAAGCCGGTGCGGAATTTATTCACGGTAATCTTCCCCATACTACTGCCTTGCTGAGAGAAGCGGAAGTGTCATTCTATGAAACCACCGGCAATACGTGGAATGTGAACAGCGGACAAGTAAGCGAAGGAGATCTTTTTCCGGAGGAGTGGGAAGAGCTGCTGAAAAAACTCAATGCGCTGGAGCATGATATGAGCATTGCTCAATTTCTGGATCGCTACTTTCATGAGGATAAGTATACCTCACTTCGTAATTCCATTATTCGTTTTGTGCAGGGCTACGATGCTGCCGATACAAACAAGGCAAGTGCATTCGCTTTACGCGATGAATGGAGCGAAGAAAACCTTACCGGTTACAGACCACATGGTGGGTATTCTTTATTGATAGACTTTCTGGTGAATGAGTGCCTTCAGCAAGGCGCTGTGTTTCGTTTTAACAATGTTGTGAGTGAAATATACCACAACAACGATCACGTTGAAGTAAAAACCGAAAGTGGAGAGCGTTTCCTTTCAAAGAAGCTATTGATAACAATTCCTCCGGCCGTGATGAAGGCGGGCGGTATCATGTTTACACCTGCTATTGATGATCACATGCGCGCTATCCGGAAAATAGAAACCGGCAGTGTTATTAAATTTCTGGTGGAGTTTAAAACTGCTTTTTGGGAGCACGAGGAGAATTCAGCACTATGTCGTTCAATGCCGGGTTTACAATTTGTTTTTTCCGATGCATTTATACCTACCTGGTGGACGCAGCAACCAGTACCCGATCCGTTGTTAACCGGTTGGCTCGCAGGACCTGCGGTTTCCGATAATACAAAAGATGAAACTGCATTATTGCGTGACGCTGTTCAAGCACTTGCCTATATATTCGGGTGCACTACACAAGCTATCGGGCAACAGATCAAGGCCATGAAAGTAATCAACTGGGGAGCTGATCCTTTTGCTCGTGGCGCTTATGCGTATAAGACTGTCGATACAAACTCTGCATTGGCTATACTTTCGCAGCCTGTTAACAATACTATATATTTTGCCGGGGAAGCATTTTACAACGGCTCTGAAATGGGAACGGTAGAGGCTGCTCTTGCCAGCGGAACTGCCACTGCGCAAAAAATACTGTCCTAAAAGAAAGGGCTGTGGTAACAGCCCTTTCATAGGATTAGGAAAGTAAACTAAAACTAAAAACTATTTCTTAACCAGACGTTGCTTGGAGATCTTACCATCAACGTTCACAGTAATGATATATATACCGGTTGGAATCTGTCGCGTGGTGAAATCAAGTGTGATCTGCGATACTCCCTGTTGTAATTCCTGAAGTACAGTATAGCCACTCATATCCTGCAATTCGATCGATACATTTTCACTTGCAGAAGCGAGTGTCAGGTTTAATCTATCCGTAAATGGATTCGGACTAACCTGTATACCGAAAGAGCGGTCTCTGCCATCAACCGTTGTTGTATCCGCTTCAGTCGCAGCCATTGTTGACTCTTCTTCTGAAGCTGTACGAGCCGTGGTTGTTGAGGCTTGCGTTGCAAGTGCTATAATTTCGATACCGTTTACCTGCGGATTACCAACCTGGCGAACAAAATCAAGATCCAGTGTACCATCGGTTACCGTTACTTCAAATTGTTTTTTCAAAGCCTTCATGCCAGCTTGTGCATATATATCAATGTTGCTGACTTTACGTGCACCTTCTGCATTGACGTGAAATACACGTGCACCGGCTTTCTTAACACCACCCGTATAAGGACTCTCGGCAAAGTATAGATTTACCTGGTATGTTCCGTTCTGCACCGGGAAGTTCCACTGCATAACCGTTCCGCCATAGTCGGGCGAGTAACGATTCGGACCAAACAAATTGTTCGGTGCACCGGTAGTATTTGTTCCGGTCCAGCTTGAACCACCGGAGGTATAGTTTGCGCTCTTGCTATCCAGATATTTCGATTTACCAGCTTGGGTGTCGGCCGT
>CAMLLI010000185.1 GCA_946480685.1 uncultured Flammeovirgaceae bacterium
CTGGATAGCGTTGTGGGCAATAAACGTGCATTGGGTATATCCTTTTACTACGCTGCACTGAACGCGAACAAATTAAATCAACCCGACAGTGCCATTGCGTTTCTGAAAAAATCTATCGTGTATAGTGATGCAATCTATAACCTCTCGAGCCTGATCAGAGCCCATACTCTGCTGGCCGATATATATACCTATACCAACCAGCCTGCCCTGGCTGCCGAACAACTGCGGCTTGTGAGCCAGTATAAAGACAGTTTATACAATGCCGAGAAGAGCGGACAGATACAGGAGATGAAATCGCTCTACGAACTGGAAGTGAAAGACAGAACCATTGAGGAGCTCGGACATAAAAATATACTTCAGCAAAAACTCATCAGCAACCAACGGTGGTTAACGATACTCCTGGCTATTGGCATTATTCTGCTCACGGCCTTTATCATTATGCTTTCGCGGCTGCGTGGTATACAGACACGGGCCAATGTGATGCTGGAAGAAAAAAATAAAGCGATAGAATTACAGCGCGAAGAAATGCAGGCACAAGCCGAGTATCTTCATTACCTCAATCAACTTAAATCAAAATTATTCTCGGTGATCAGTCACGATCTGCGTGGTCCTATCGGCAACCTGCAGTCGTTGCTGGAGCTGGTAACATCCAAAGCGCTGAATCATGAAGAGTTCATGATGATCTCCGATCGCGTAAAAGGTAACCTGAAAGCTACGCAGCGCACACTTGACAATCTGCTCAACTGGTCGCTAAGCCAAATGGAAGGTATACGCACCGAGCGCAAGGCACTTCACATTCGCGCGTGTATAGATGAAGCGTGTCATCTGCTGGCCGATGTTGCCGCACAAAAAAATGTTTCGATCGATAATACCAGTCTTGCCTCTATCCAGGTGATGGCTGATCCCAACCAGGTGCAATTGATTTTGCGCAATCTTATTCACAACGCGGTAAAGTTTTCAACGGTGGGTAGTCGCGTTGAAATTTCAACGCTCATTGAAGAAAGTCATTGTCGCGTTACGGTGAAAGATTCCGGTATAGGAATGACTCCTGAAGAAGTAAATATGATTCTGGCACAAGAACATTTTACCAAGCGCGGTACACAGGAGGAGAAAGGAACGGGCCTTGGCCTTTTACTCTGCAAAGAATTCATCAAACACAACGGAGGCGAGCTGGGCATCATCAGCAATCAATCGCAGGGTACAGAAATATCCTTTACGCTGATGCTGGTATAGTCAGTATTTATCGGCATTCATTAAATGAACATTATACTTCTCCTATACGTTTTACGTTTAGCCTAATGCCTGAAGTATCGAGGGCATTAATTTTTCTAATCAAAGTTTAATCTGTAACGGGCCTGTGTCGATTTGGCAGTTTTTAACTTTTGGCGCAAAGCTTGTTACTTGCAGTAACATCAGAATTTCTGATAAACAACCTAATAAAAACGAAACGAGAAATGGGAGCTTTAATTATTGGTCTTTTTTTCATGGCAATCGGATGGATTGTGAGTTCGCGACTGAAGAGTAAATTCAGAGAATATTCACAAACGCATCTTACCCGCGACTTAACAGGTGCTGAAGTAGCACGCCTGATGTTAGCGGACAACGGTATACATGATGTACAGGTAACGCACGTTGAAGGTGAGCTTACCGATCACTATAATCCTGCTACTAAAACTGTAAACCTGAGCGAAGCGGTATACCATGGCAGAAATGCTGCCGCTACGGCTGTTGCTGCGCACGAGTGTGGTCACGCAGTACAACATGCCAAAGCCTATAGCATGCTCGAACTTCGTTCGGCTCTGGTACCCATCCAGAATATCAGCGCGAAAGTGATCAACTTCCTGTTTATGATCATGATGTTCGGTGCCTTCTTTGCATCGCAGATCATTCCGTTCGATATTGCTTTGCTGGTGATCATTGGATGTTACGGTGTCTTTGCAGCCTTTGCACTGATTACGCTTCCGGTAGAATTTGATGCCAGTAAGCGAGCACTAGCCTGGGTGCAGTCGCGAGGTATCGTTAACACGCAGGAATACGGTATGGCAAAAGATGCGCTGAAGTGGGCGGCCATGACATATGTAGTAGCTGCTATTGGTGCGCTTACCACGTTATTTTACTACGTGATGCTCTTCCTTGGCAGCCGTGAGGACTAACGTTTGTAAACGTTTGAAAAAGTCTTAGAAAAGATTTTAACATTACTATAACCGATTTATTTTGCAAGCCCGGGTACACACCCGGGCTTGTTTTTTTTATACCTTAACTGTTATTGACAAAGTATACTCATTAACCTGACCATATATGAATTTTCAACTCACAGAAGAACAACTTGCCGTTCAACAAGCTGCACGCGATTTTGCCAACAACGATTTGCTGCCAGGCGTAATTGATCGCGATACAGAACAGAAATTTCCGAAGGATCAAATTAAAAAGATGGGCGAGCTCGGCTTCATGGGCATGATGGTAGATCCTAAATATAATGGCGGTGGCATGGATACTATATCCTATGTACTCGCTATGGAAGAAATCTCCAAGATAGATGCGTCTGCATCAGTATGTATGTCGGTAAATAACTCGCTTGTTTGCTGGGGCCTGGAGAAATTCGGAACGGAAGAACAAAAAGAAAAATACCTGAAGCGCCTGGCTACCGGAGAAGTTATCGGAGCATTCTGTCTTTCAGAGCCGGAAGCCGGATCGGATGCTACCAGTCAACGCACCACAGCAGAAGATAAAGGCGACTACTATTTATTGAACGGAACCAAGAATTGGATCACCAACGGTAACAGTGCGAGTATATATATAGTAATAGCACAAACCGACATCTCTAAAAAGCATAAAGGTATAAATGCACTGATCGTGGAGAAAGGTATGCCAGGGTTTGTTGTCGGTAAGAAAGAAGACAAGATGGGTATTCGCGGATCGGATACGCACTCGCTCATGTTTACAGATGTGAAAGTACCAAAAGCAAATCGCATCGGCGATGATGGTTTCGGATTTACCTTCGCCATGACAACACTGAATGGTGGCCGTATCGGTATAGCATCGCAGGCGCTGGGTATAGCAGCCGGTGCGTATGAGCTGGCGCTGAAATATTCCAAAGAGCGTAAAGCATTTGGTAAAACGTTAGGCGAACATCAGGCTATACAATTTAAACTCGCAGATATGGCTACAAAGATCGATGCTGCGCGTTTACTCGTACACCAGGCGGCATGGTTAAAAGATCAGAAAAAAGATTTCGTAAAAGCAGCTGCTATGGCCAAACTATATGCATCGCAAATCGCTCAGGATGTTACCACCGAAGCTGTACAGATTCACGGTGGCTACGGTTATGTAAAAGAGTATCACGTTGAGCGTCTGATGCGCGATGCCAAAATCACCCAGATATATGAAGGTACAACCGAAATACAAAAGATGGTGATTTCACGTGAGCTGCTGAGATAATATATAGTCTTAAAGCTATCATGATGATCATGTGCAATTAATCGCACATGATCATTTTTGTTTCTGCGGATCGATGCGAATTGTATTTCTCTTTCACCCTATAAGTAAATTGTCTGCATAGACCTTCACATTCGTGGTTGAAGAATTCCATAAAGAAAACAACTTTTTTTCACCGAAGCCGTAAGAACATCTCTCCCAGCGTGATTTTATTGTTGATTACCTTCGCGCGCCGGTATAATTATGATCTCTGAAAAAGAAAACACACGCATCAGTAAATTTCTGAGTCTGGTGCTTCGCCATCAACCTGAAACCATCGGCATACAGCTGGATGAACAGGGTTGGGTGCCTGTTGATATACTTTTGAAACAACTGGCCGCACATGGAAAGAATGTCTCAAAGGAAATACTCGATCATGTAATAGCAACGAATAACAAAAAGCGGTTTGCGTATAATGCTGATGAAACAAAGATACGGGCCAACCAGGGACACTCTGTTGAAGTTGACCTGAATTATATACCGCAGCAGCCACCTGCTATACTTTATCACGGCACTGCGGAGCGTTCACTCGAATCTATCTTTACAACCGGACTTGAGAAGAGAAGCCGGCATCATGTACATCTTAGCAGCGATGTTACCACTGCGCTTGCTGTTGGCAGCCGCTACGGCAAACCGGTGTTGCTGATTGTTACTGCCGGTGAAATGTATACCGATGGCTATAGCTTCTACGTGTCTGACAATAACGTATGGCTAACCGATCATGTACCGGTAAAGTATTTGAAGCAAAAAGAAGATTAAGAAAGTATATACTTAGAACGAATAGCGCTTGCGGCTGAAATTATATTTCAGTCCGATACTGCTGAAGATTGAATTGTTGCTCTGTATATTTTTATTGTCGTCACCTAGACTGATATTCAGCCACAGATTTTTGTCGAGTAAATACTCAAACAAAACAGAGAAACGTTCGCGATCAGGCAATGCTGTTTCGGATTGATAGTGGCCTTTGAGATATTCTACGGAAAGTGCGTAACGACTTTGGGTATAAATAAACCGGAATCCAAACTCCGTTGATTTATTGGACAGCGAATCTTTCAAGTGCCTGAACACACCCACCAGACTATAATCGTCTTTTACATACGATGGCGTTAACCAGAATGCATAACCGCCTTTACGAAGCGATGAAGTATTGATAGTATCATTCCGATATGCGCCTGCGTAAGCAAGCTCTACAATAAAGCCTTCACGCTGCGGTGCGAATTCTTCCTGCTCGCCTTCGGCATTGGCAGCCTCTTCGTTAATGCGTTTCGTTTTTTCGTTATTGATTCGCGTACGCTCCGCATTGAACCATTTGAGTGTGTTGTTCTTTGCTTCCTGCGTACTGTCTTCCTTCAGTCGCTTTCGTAATTCATTTCGTAATGCTGCTTCTTCGGCCAGTGCCATTTCGGAATAATGTCTGGCCAGCGTGTCTAACTCCTTTTCAATTTCACGAATACGCTGTATTGATTTTTTACTGGTCTTACCGGAGAATAAAAGTGTTCTGAATCCATACGACAAGCCGCGCAGTTCTTTATCCTCAAACTCCTTGGTAATAGTCGCAGCTGACACCGAGAATGTACGAAACAACGACTGCCCTACTGTACGCATGGTATCGGCCTGCCAGGTAACAGACTTGGGTTTCTTTGTCATCCAATACGGTGCAAACTCCAGCGAGAAGTTTTGCGGAAATTTTTTAAATCCTTCCGTAGCATTGTCAAGAGCAACAGCAATGTCGGCCGGTGTGTTGGGACGTTCCACACTGGTAGGTTGCACACCAAGTATACTAAAGGCCGGAGAATTTGGTGTGCGTATACTGTTCAATGAAGGCAGATCTTTTGTTTCCTGCGCATGCACATATACCGAAGCACATGTTAACAAAAGAAGAAAAAAATGTTTGCCTGCGCTGACGCGGAAATTACAGGAGGATATATTGAATGTCATAAATCACACGGTCGTTATGGTGCTCAACTTCACGTTCGTAGGTAAATGTATCCGGGTTGGCATCGGTAAAGTTATGCTTCACGGAAGTATTATTGGTGCTCAGGTTTATATCCTGAACAACCGTAATGCAGCTGATTATACTTTGATGTTCGAGTGGTATAGTATATATACCCTGCTGGTCGGGAAAGATTTCTTTGCGTGAATCGTCTGACGAAATAAGCACCACATACGATCCACTCGCTTGCATAAAGCCAACAGTAATTTTCAGTTTCAGTACACCCGTTTCTGTTGTTTCCAGAAATCGGGTGTCGGTTACAGTTATGGTTGCCATGCTATAGGTGTTGTCGGGTGGGTTCAGAATATATACCTGGGGGTGAAGATAGAACAAGCACCTTATAATCTGAAATATAATTCAGATATACTTGTATAGGAAGAGCAATGTCCGAACATCTAATTCACTGCCTTGTGAATTAAGATTGTAAGTAAGGTAAACTAAGCGCCCGGCTGCCGGGCACTTAGCAGAGTAGGTCTTTGTTAGTCTTTTCTGTCATGATAATCGTTAGCCCCAACGTACCGTGCTAGGGGGATGCACGCCTCAACTTATAAGCATGAGGAGCTTTTTTGTTATTAGAGCCCATCTAATAAACATGTATGTTGCATGAAAGAAAGCCGGCTACGATTTCAGTGTCGCCACAACGTTACGGCTAGAGCACAGTACTGAAACCTACCTTCAACAAAGTAGTTATCTCGTTTTTACACAACCCAACTGCTGTAACCATTAACGGGATACCTGAAAAAAACAAAAAGCCCATCGCTCTGCTTTGTAGCAGAATGATGGGCTCGTACTCTAATGTAGAAAACAATCTACAGACTTACAACCAATTAGCGTTATTTATTCAGTGCCAGGTGTTGAATCTCCGGAACCACTTCCAAAAAATGCCCGGCAGCATTTTCCGGTTGATGGCTTCCGGAGAAAAATTAACCATGGCAAACGGTTCGCAAAATGGGATATTCTACTGCATCATTTGCCAATACCTTCACGAATATAGAATCAAAATATCACTATTTGAAATAATAATTCTTCAAAATGAATAAAAAACACATATTTCAGGATAAAATATGTCGTACCATCCCCGTGATCAGGTGAAGAAAGGTTGCTAAAATTGCGACATGGATATTCACGTAGGAAAAGAAATTGAAAAGGTGCTGCGCAAATCGGGAATGAAAACAAAAGATTTCGCCAGGAAGATCAATACCACACCACGAAATGTTTATTCCATCTGCGCGCGCAAGGAAGTGAAAACGGACTTGCTCAAGATCATCAGCAAGGTGCTTAACTACAACTTCTTCAGCTTGTACATTCAACCCATTCGTCCGGAATATAGTGTATACACGCAGGTTCCCATGTCAACCTTAGCACAAGATGCGCTACCGGTATATTCCAAAAACAAAGTGATGATTACACTGGAGCTCGATGGCAAGCCTGAGACACTGGATGAAAGCATTCGCCGGCTGCAGCGTATCAACAACGCATTGGACTGATGTAAAAATTAAATAAAGCTATATATAGGCGTGAGCAGGTAAACTACTTCATATACATATAGTCAACCGTAACATTCACCATTGCTTTTAACCCGGTAAGCATACCGCGTTCATCCATCATAAAATCAGGTGTATGGTGTGATGCTGCTTTCTCTACGGGTATCTCCGGAGGGCATGCGCCTACAAAGAAGAAGAAGCCTGGTACTTTTTTCTGATAGTATGCAAAGTCCTCAGCACCGGTTACTGCTGGTATACGGGCAACGTTCTGTTCACCGGCAGCCTTGTTCAGACTCGCTACCATTTTCTCGGTAGTAGCAGGATCGTTATAGGTTACAGGCGTCATGCGTGTTATTTCGATCTCCGCCTTGGCTCCGGCACTCTCTGCTATATTTGTTACGGTGCGCTTCAATCGCTCGTGTATATCATTTTGCATCGCTTCATCGAAGGTGCGTATGGTGCCGGTCATCTCGGCATATTCAGGTATAATGTTCTGGCGTATACCGGCATGTATAGTTCCTACCGATATAACGGCA
>CAMLLI010000186.1 GCA_946480685.1 uncultured Flammeovirgaceae bacterium
GGATGCTTACGTCAAACAATGGATCTTTCTCAAAAGCATCGGCTTCTTCCGCGCGCATAACACCTCCCTGGTATTCGAGCGTCTTTTTACTCGCTTCACTTAACTGCTCATAATACTCCGGATATTTGAAGGTAAGATAGCGCTTGGCCTGAACATGATTTTCTACAAGCCGAGCGATGCGTTCCGGAAAACCTTTGGCGCGTAAAAAGTCGCCTCCAATTTTCTCATGACTTTTTATACCATAGCCACCCATGTTGTTATCAGCCTGCAGCATCACACAAATGTGTCCTATATCATGAAAGAACGCAGCGAGTATAACTTCATCATCGTATCCTTCCTGTAGGGCCAGCTCGGCTGCCTGAGACATGTGCTCCAGCTGTGATACAGGTTCGCCAATGTAATCTGCATCACCATACTTTTCGTAAAGTCCAAACACTTCTTCAATAACAGCCGGTATATTCATGAGTGAAAGATTTATACCGAAGGTAAGAAGATATGTATTATCATCGCATTAAGTTTCTGTGTTTCGGTGTGAACGGTAATACAAGAACAGGACAACTCCGCTATCTTTCTCACAAAAAAAATAACTATGGCTATTGAACTGGTGATATTCGACCTGGCAGGAACCACTGTGAAAGATAATAAAGATGTCCACCGCGTATTGCAACAGGCGCTTCATCAACACGGCATTGAAATCTCGATCGATGATGCAAATGATGTGATGGGAATTCCAAAGCCTGTAGCGATAGAGCAGTTGCTGCGTAAACGCTATAGCGGAACAAAGTCAATTTCGGCAAACTGGATTGATGAAATACACCGCGCATTTGTCGAGCAGATGATTGATTTCTATACATACGATTCATCCGTGGGGGAGAAAGACGGAGCAAGTGAAACCTTTCGCATGTTGAAGCAGAGGAAACTGAAGGTTGCAGTAGATACTGGTTTCGATCGTCCGATAACAACAGCTTTGCTGGAGCGGCTCGGCTGGCAACAAGAAAACCTTATTGATGCCAGTGTTACCAGTGATGAAGTGCCGCGCGGCAGACCTTACCCTGACATGATCTTCCGTGCCATGGAACTTACCGGTATACGCGATGCGCAGGCCGTTGCTAAAATTGGTGATACAGCATCCGATCTGCAAGAAGGGAATGCTGCCGGTTGTTCATTGGTAATTGGCGTTACGACCGGTGCGTTTTCGCACGAGCAGCTTTTGAAGGAGAAGCATACACATCTTGTCAATAACCTGCTGCATATACCTGAAATTATAGCGCAGCATTCTTGATGTTCTGTTAACTAAATATTAACTTCATGTTAAGCAACTTTTAACATGAGGTGAAACGTGCGATAGCAATCGGTTTGATTTTGTTTACTGTTGGTAAACTCACTGCACACGATCGTGTGTGGTATACCGGTGCGATTGTGCTGCAGACGCAAGAGGTGTTAACCGGTATACTAGCCATAGAGCCGGAGCATGGTATAGTATTGCACCGGAGTGGAAACCAGGTGAATATATACCCCGCGCATCGTGTTCAGTCACTGCAGTACTTCGACACAAAGGCAAACATTAACCGAAAGTATATATCCTTATCGCACGGCACGTGGAAGCGTTACCATTTATATGAAGTTGTTGTGAAAGGATCCGTTCATGTGTTACGCAGGCCGAAGCAAAATATATCTCCGGTATATTCCGATGCCGATAGTTTCCAGTACTACATCTATACCGGTTCTGCGCTGGTTCAGCTCCGCGCATTCCGCAAGCAGGTGTATCCTGCTCTTCAGCGGGACGGTGGCGTGCAATTCTCGATGTTTGTACTGGAGCAGAATCTCAATCCAAATGATGCAGCCCATGCTATTCGCATCGTGCAATATTACAACTCACTTGTAGTACACGATGAGACACTCGCCACCAAACGGTAATTAAAGAGTATATAGAAAGAGTATATAGTTTATGCGCCTTTGCGCAGGTCGTTGATGCGGATCGAGGCTTCTTCTTCCTCCATGGTTGAAAGAATCATCCAGTGAACATCCGGTATATTCAGTGGTGCAAACGCGTTGAGCATCTCCACACCGTGTTTGTTCTTCTCAATCGTAGTTCCCGTTTCACCCTGAAGACCGCTCTCTACCGATTTAAGTTTTATACTTTCCAGCAGAATGCTCGTATTCATTTTATCGATCTGCCGGATAATGTTTTCATTGTAGCCAATCCGCTTCAGGCCGTTCAGGTACTTCCGTTTGTTTTCCAGCAATTGACGCGCTACCGAACGCAGCTTGTAGTCGCTGCCGATGAGTAATGTCTCACCGCTTTCGCCCAGGCCGTCATCACGCCAGTTATTGTCACCGGTAAGAATCTGGTTTATCTTATTGATCGGCATCTGGAAGACTAGTATACCTACCTTCTCATTACCATCATATATAGGCTTTGCTATAAATGATGCCGGTGTACGATACGATGGATCGTATGGCTCGAAGTCCTGCAGCTTCACAAAATTCTTATCGGTACTTTCAATCGCCTCCTTCACCACGCGACCGAAATTCGTCTGGTTGTAAAGGCCTGTAACGAGACTGGTAGCAAAATCAATTTCCTTAAAAACACTATATACCATATCCCCTGTAACCGGGTCGATAAGGAATATATCATAGTATCCGAATTTCTCGAGGTAGCTGCGCATCACCGGGTGGTAATACGCATGTACTTTGCTATACTCGCTGCCATCGCCTGCATCATCGAGTAATGATTTCTGGCCGGTAGGGTGGGGGTTGTTCGATATATAGTGGTACTGTAAAATGTCAGCCTGTATTTCTTTCGGGAAATAGTGTTCAACACGTTCCAGTTGATCTGTATTCTCCTTCAGGCGTGGTATAAATTCATCGGCATAGTATTGCTGCAGGTTTGCTTTCATGGCCTGCAATTCTTCTTCTGTTATACCCTGCTGCATGGCCGCAAAAGTTTTCCGGAAAGATTTCACGGCATCGATGATCATTTTATTTTCCGAGAATGTACGGATCTGATTTCGAATGATGTCGAAGTAATACTCTACGTTGCGCCTCTTCGTGGAGTTGATCGACTTGAGCTGATCAAATTTTGATTGATGGTTGAGTTCCGTGAGTTGCTGGAACAGGGCATTGTATTTCCGGCTGATCTCTTCCTGCGTAGCCTGCAGTTCTTCCTGGTTCTGCCGGAGTTCTTCTTCCTGTGCGCGCAGGTTTTCCGCTTGCTGATGCGATTCGTCCAGCAAACGTTGCGTATGTTCATTCGTGCGGAACGAAAGTATAGTATGCGCTATATTTTCACCGATCTTCTCTACAAAGGCAATCTCATGTGGTTGAAATGTTTTGAAGGATGCAAGCTCTACAATACCGACTACGTCTTCGTTTACTTTCAAAGGTGTGATCAGCAGGTTGCGCGGATTCGCTTCACCAAGGCCCGAAGTGATGCGTACAAAATCATCGGGCACTTCTTTCAGATATATAGTTTGACCTTCCAGAAATGTTTGCCCGATGAGACCTTCACCGAGTGAAACCTTCTTCGTTAAAAATTTAGTCCGGTTGAAAGCATAACATGCCATCATCTCCAGGTGCTGACCTCCCGTGTCGGAATCACTCAATACAAATATAGCACCCTGGTTTGCCTGCAGCAGATTTACCAGGTTCTTGGTAATGTCGTGTACCAGTGCATCGATCTTTTTATTCGAGCGAAGAACTTCCACAAAGCGCGCGAGTCCATCGGTTGTCCAATTGCGTTTTTGATCTTCCTCTTTAACAACACGCAGGTTATCTTGCAATTTTAAGAGTGCATGTCCTAACTGATCTTCTTCGCTATCGGGTTGATACGACACCTCAAGGTTGCCGTTTCTGATCTCTTCTGCAAAATGTGTTTTATGTACCAGGTCATTCTTTAGTGTATTGAGTGATGACGCTATAGCTGCTAACTCATCGCGACCGCTAACTATACCGTTGGTTTGAAATTTACCGGTGGCCAGATCATCTATGGTTTCGTGTATTCCCAGAATCCGTGCTCGTGTCTTTTTAAGAAATGAGGAGAGAAGAATGCAGTACCCCGCCAGTAACAATACAGCGATGCCAGTAATTACCAATTTTTCGGTAGCAAGCTTTTCGGTATCTCGGGTAGTGATATAAAAAAGCAAAATGATCACCAACAAAACGGGGGTTAATGACAGCGACAAGAGTTGCCACTGGAGCTGCCGCTTTTTTGTAATTATAGACATTTGAGATAGAGAATTAACCCTTTAAAATACAAAAATTATAGTTGTTGCCGGGCACAAATAAAATGTTTTTAAAAGAATGGATAAAGAAACTTTTACGCTTTTAACGTACACATTTAGTACATGCGTTTGTGCTTGAGGTGGAAGTAAAGCATGGAACCGGCAATCAGAAGTGTGCCGGCCACAGAAATGATATAGCCTGAATAAATAAAAACCTTGAGCCAGCTTACGGAGGCATATCCGAATTCTTTAAAGAAAAGTATACTCACGCTGCCCAGGTATCCGAACGAATCGGCCACATACATGATAAATCCTACAGTGCCGATGTATTGAAAGGCAGCAATAAGCCGGTCAAAAAATATACTATTGAAAGGAACATAACCCATATACAGCCCGAGGCCAATCAGGATCATCCATACGGGTGGGGTAATGATCTGTTGTTCGAATAAAAATGTACTGATGCCAATCACGATCATACCCGCTATAATAATGACGTGGTTGATCATGAGTGCAAGTTGATTGTTCCGGATGATCATAATACTTCCCATGATCACCAACACAGCAATGGACACCGGTACTTCCGTAGTCGTAAAGATCTCGGGCGAATTTCCATAACCAAGTGTCTTCCATACTTCAGTTGAAAAGTTGTCTCTGAAATCGCGGAAGATGGTGAGCAGCATATAGCAGAGGACGAACAGAATTATACCGGGTAAAAATGTGGTGATGAATTTTTTTCGTTCTGTCTTGTCCATCGGTTGTCTGCGGGTACGCAGTTGTTCGTCCAAGGCAGAAGGAGGCGGAATTTTGTCGAGCAGGTATAGGAACGTCAGCAGCGGTATACTATAGATGCAGCATGTAACAAAAGGCATCCACATTTCAGATACACCCCAATCGCGGATAAGGTACGCTCCCGTGGAGCGACACAACCCGGACGAAAAAATAAAACTTATCGAGAGTGAAGCACCGAGTACTTCAGTCATTCTTCTCCCTTCAAGATAACCGAATACCATGCCCCAGATCATACCCAATGGTAAACCGTTGGTAAAAAGAAAAATGATATTATAGGGAGCAGGCGTGATGGCGAAGAGCAGCCACGAAGCACCGGCTATACCTACAAGCATTAATATACCAACCGAGCGCGAATGTGCTTTTAATTCTGAGATCACTTTTATACCGATGAACTTGGACATGCCGTAGCCCACTACCTGAAAAATTACCAGCCATACTTTATAGCTTACACCGGCATAGAACATTCCCTCGAACGAAGCGGCTGCAAAAGTTTTTCGGAATGCATACACACAGGTATATAAACAGAATGCAGCCAGCGAGGTATAGATGGTAAACCAGAAACCATTGGCGTTTCGCAGCCATTGTGTTATCGGATGCTCACCGGAGGATGATACCTTGCTCGTTGTAGCGGAAAGATTGCCAGCGGCCTTCATGCAAAATGGTTAAAGTTTTAAATCCGATTTGGTGTAACAGCACAGCCGTGCTTTCGAACTGATTAACAAGATCATCCGGATGATGCGCATCGCTGCTGAGGGTAACGGGTATATTTTTCTGAAGTATATATTCGAGTATACGCGGACCCGGATATGGTGTAGATGATTTTTTCTGGTAGAGTCCGCGGGTGTTTACTTCGATGATCGCTCCGCTCGCGGCAATGACGTCAATTGTCTTTTTTACTTCCTGCTGGTACCAGGCATCGTCTTCGTTAAAAAGTTTGCCGTCTATATTCTGTATCTTGATCTTGTCGAGATGTCCTACAACCGTAGGACAGGCAGTGTTGATCATTTCGCGCGTAAGTTCATAGTAACGTACCAGCGTATCGCGAATGTTGTTCCTGAATATTTTCTCGTAACCTTCCAGGAAGAAAGCGTGCGTGCCGTCAATCTCCCAGCGTGTTCCATCCGGAAGCTGATCAACAAAATGAATGGAGCCGATGGTATAGTCAAGTTTATCGCGGAAATCATTTGGTGAAATCACTCCCGGTATAAAATCAATCTCCAGACTGGTATATATTTCGGTACGCGAACCTTTCTTCAACGCATTTACTTCGTGCAGGTATGCGTTGAGACTTTCCGGTTTCATGCACCACTTGCTTGGGAAAGGCAAAGGCGCGTGCGATGAAAGTCCGAGACTGATCATATTCAGTTCTTCTGCCTTGCGGATGTAATCCTGTATCGGACCTTTACCATCACAGTATGCGTTGTGTGTATGAAAATTAGACCACATATACAGGTTTAGCGTTCAAAGTTTATTGTTAAATGTTGCAAGAAAAACAATAAAGCGCAACCTTAACAAAATGATAAACCGCGAGATGGATCGTTAATCCATGCAAACATCAACCTTTGATGCCGGACAGTAATTTTGAGAAGACTATAAATTTCAGTTGACTATGGATCGCACAGCAGATATTGCCATTGTAGGTGCAGGTATTGTTGGACTTGCTCACGCTTACATGGCGCTTCGTAAAGGATATAAGGTAGTTTTATTTGAACGGGAACAATTTGCTGTGGGAGCTTCGATTCGAAACTTCGGACTGGTGTGGCCGATCGGACAGGAGCCTGGTGCTGGTCTGGATCGTGCGTTGCGTGCGCGCCAGCATTGGCATGAAGTTGCTGCGCAGGCAGGCTTCTGGATAAAGTCCAACGGATCATTACACCTCGCATACCATGAAGATGAATGGACCGTGTTGAATGAATTTATAGAGCTCTACAAAGATGCAGGTTACAAATGTAGTTTGATGAATGCATCCCATGTGTCCGATAAATCTCCGGTGGTTCGTAAAGAAAATCTGTATGGAGGTTTGTGGAGCGAGACCGAAGGAACAGTATATGCACGTGAAGCCATCCGAAGAATACCACTGTGGCTGCAGGAAAAATTCGGATTGATACTCCGCTTTGGACACGTGGTAACGGAGATCGATGTGCCGCATGTAAAGACTGCACGCGAAAGCTGGCGCGCTGAAAAAGTATTGGTTTGCAGCGGTGCTGACTTTGAGACACTATATCCTGCTATATACGATCAACATCCGCTCTCCAAATGTAAACTGCAGATGATGAAAGCTGTTACCGACAAACCTGTAAATATAGGCCCTACGTTGTGTGCCGGTCTTACTTTGCGGCATTATGCGGCTTTTGGAAAATGTGCATCATTGAAAAAACTCGATGCCCGTTATGATCAGCAGTCCGAAGATTTTAAAAAGCACGGTGTACATGTATTACTGGCTCAGAATGAAGCCGGCGAACTG
>CAMLLI010000187.1 GCA_946480685.1 uncultured Flammeovirgaceae bacterium
GGCGGAAAGTTCATCAGGTTATCTACATCTACTTCGTCACGACAGGCCGAGAGTTGTACCAGCATCGAGGCGATCAAAAAGTATATATATAATTTTTTCATAGTATTCATTCGTTAGGCGTGATCAATAACCATCGTTCTGTTCCAGCTTCGGATTAGCAATGATCTGCGAGGATGGCAAAGGAAAAACATCGCGGAAAGATTCTGTTTCTTTTCCTGCTGCTACTTCACCCTTCCACGGCCATGTAGCGCGCGGGTTGTTGTCTTCGTTGTCGGTAAACAAATCGAAGCGTACAAGGTCTGTTCGGCGATGTCCTTCCCAATATAATTCGCGTGCACGTTCATCGATCAGGAAATCGAGCGTGATATCTGACGCTGCTATATTTCCATTGGTATTACCATAGGCACGCTGACGCAGCGCATTGATATAGGTTACGGATGCCGCCTCACTTCCACCGGTTCCTCCACGTTCTACTGCTTCTGCATACATGAGGTATACATCTGCGAGGCGGAACACCGGGAAATCTGTATCGACAAATTCAAGGCTTGATCCTGATTCACCATCTGAATTTATATTTCTGAATTTCGGAACCGCATAGCCTTCCTTGAAGGTTGTGATCGGTGTATTCGGAATCTCTTTCGACTGATCGTTGCGGTAGAATATAGCACGCGAATCTGTCGCACCTGTCTCATCCGGGAAGAGATTTACCAGGTTCTTGGTTGTACGAAGTCCGGCCCAGCCTGTGTTAACGCCATAATCTGTAGCAGTCATGGCACCACCGATGGAAGCGTGCACGAGAAACGTCATACCACCATAAGTCTGTGTATAGTTACCATCGAAATTTATAGTGAAGATGATTTCATCGGAGTTCACGTTATCGAGCGTGAAGAGTGTTCCGTAGTCTTCATCGAGTTCGAAACCAGCATCAATCACTTTCTGACAATAGGTTATACACTCGGTATTTTTATCCTGGCCGGTATATACTTTTCCGTTCAGATATAGTTTTGCGAGTAAAGTCCATGCGGCAGCTTTATCTGCGCGACCATAACTGTTCGCACGTGCATCCACCAATTCTGTCTCAATGGCTTTCAATTCACTTTCGATGAAATCGAATACCTGTTGTTTGGTAGATTGCTCTGGTGCAGCTGTACCAACCGTACTTTCTTCGGTTACCAGCGGAATCGATCCGAACATGTCCAATCCATGCCAGTAGCTCAGCGCACGCAGGAAGCGCGCTTCTGCACGGTATACTTTTACATCGGCGCGTATGGCATCCGTTGCGTTGCGCTCATCGAGCTTGGCATCGGTAGTTTCGCGCAGGAATTCATTCGTCATGGATATCTGAAAGTATATCCGGTTGAACATCGCGTTGATGAATTCATTCTGTGCTGTCCAGGTATGTAAATGATACGTTGGTAATGTACCGTCATTCCAGCCGATCACTGCTTCATCGGTTGTTAACTCCTGTGCTTTCCAATATTGACGCAGATAATTCGAGAATCCTTCATCTATACCTTTGATATCCGGATTACCGGCAGGACCTTGTTGTCCGCTGATCGCGAGACCGGCATATAGTCTGGCCAGAAACTGCAGATAGGCCTGTGAGTTGTTAAAGATAACGTCACCGGTAGCAGAGCTCTTGGGTTTTACATCGAGGTCTGTACACGCAGACGCTCCGAGTATCACCACCAGAAATGTTATGATATATAGTTTATTCATACGTTAGTCATTCAAAAGTTTACGATCAGAAAGTAACATTTACACCTACGATGAACGTGCGTGATCGCGGATACAGGTTGTTATCAATACCACTGAATACTTCGGGATCAAGTCCTGAATAATCGGTGATGATGAAAAGATTCTGCACCGTTCCATAGAGGCGGAACTTGGCACTGGTATCAAACAGGTTCGTAGCGGTATATCCCAGCGACAGGTTGTCCATGCGCAGGAACGAAGCTTTCTCTACATAGTAATCAGAGAAATATTGTGGTGACGCGAAGTTTGTTTCGAGTACAGAGGTAAGCATGTTGCGCGGCACAAAGTTGTCGTTTGCACGAATGAAGTTTGCTGTGTTGGATGCTACGTTGTTATATACATAGTTACCGAGACTGCTGCGCAGCGTAAAGCTCAGATCGAACTTCTTATAGTTTACCTGTGACGTGATACCAAACATTACTTTCGGTGCACGTTGATGGAATGGTCTTCTGTCCTGATCGTTTACGGCACCATCACCGCTTACATCTTCATACATGTCCGCGAGATCGGCTTTACCATCTTCGTTATAATCAACACCGTTTACGAGAGGCTTGCCATCAGCACCGTACTTTTGCTTATACACAAAGAACGAATAGGCAGGTTGTCCTACTTTCAAAATCTGTATATTATTACCTACACCTCCGCTGATACCACCGGTCTCATATCCTTTGAACTTAGGATCATCGCTTCCATCCAATGCAACAATTTCATTTTTGTTGTACGATGTGTTGAAAGTTATATTCCAACGAAGATCCGTTTTTGAAACCGCTACTGCATCGATCGTTAATTCAACTCCGGTATTTTTTATCTCGCCTATATTTGACAAGATAATGTTGGTAAGATTAGAGCCTGAAGGAACAGCACGCTCGAAGAGAAGATCCTTGGTATCTTTTCTGTAAAAGTCAAGACTACCGGTAAGACGTCCGTTGAGGAAACCATATTCAAGACCAACGTTATAGGATGTTGTCTCTTCCCATTTCAGATTTGCATCGTAACCATTCGGACGTACCGTTGTGATAAATGTATTACCCAACTGGTATTGTGCTGTTAATGTACTGGGTGAATAGGTAGCGAGGTAATTATAGTCTGGTATTTCCTGGTTACCGTTTACACCATATCCTACTTTTAATTTCAGGTCGGTAAATATATCGGTAAGTCCTTCCATGAAGCTTTCGTCAATCACGCGCCATGCAAAGGCTGCTGATTGAAATGTACCCCAGCGATTGGCCGGACCGAAACGTGTTGATCCGTCTCTGCGCAATGATGCCGTTAACAGGTATTTATCTTTATAGCTATAATTTACTCTTCCGAAGAAAGAGATGAGTCGGTTTTCCAACACGCTGTTAAAGGCTTCAACTTTTCTGGCAACGGATGGGTTGCTTACACCATAGCCGTTGTCCGTAAGACGTGTAGCACGAAGGCTTGGATATTTAGAGTTCCAATCCTGCCATGAATAACCTACGGTAACATCTAATGTACTGCTGATGTTTTCGAAGTTGCGTTTATAGTTCAGGAAGCTTTCGAGCAACTGACTTACGCGGGTATAATTCTCGATTTTGATTTCCCCTGTATCAGATGCTACTGCAAAATAGTTGGAAGGTTGAAAGCGATCGCGATCGCCTGTAGCCAGATCATAACCAAGATTTACATTGGCACTTAATCCTTTTATCGGGCGAATCTTATAATCGAACTGTATATTTCCGATACTGCGATTGCTGGTACCGCGCTCGGTAACCTGGTTGAGTGTTGATACGGGATTTATAGTTGCCTGACGTTCGTAGTCACCGGCTTCATTCTTCCATACGAAGTAACCACCCCATGGACTCGTTGCATCATATATAGGTTGTGTCGGATCCATTTCCATGGCTGCTCCTACTACCTGCGGAGAAAAACGATCTTGTGTGCGCGCGCCTTTTACATTCGCGATAACACTCAAATCATCATCAAGCATTTTCTGAGTAAGTCCCATGGAAAAACTGGTACGCTCGGTACTTGAAGTTTTTATTATACCTTCCTGTTTCTGATGACTTACGGAAGCACGGTAGGTTGTTTTCTCTGTACCGCCCGAGAAAGTTATGTTATGGCTTTGGCCTGTCGCGTCTTGGTATATTTCGTCTTGCCAGTCGGTGTTGGCAGTGCCGAGTTTGTTAAGATGCTGCGGTGCTTTTGCTGCAATTACTTCACGAAACTGATCAGCTGTGAATACATCCAACCGATCGGCAATTTTTCCAATGGAGTACCAGCCATCGTATGATACTGTTGGCAAACCACTCTTTCCTTTTTTGGTGGTGATGATAATAACTCCGTTCGCAGCACGTGAACCATATATAGCAGCAGCTGATGCATCCTTCAATACCGTGAATGTCTCAATGTCATTCGGGTTGATGAAGTTCAAAGGATTTCTTCCCTGTGAAAAACCTCCTGGATTGAAAGCTGAGTTGTCAACGGGTACACCATCGATCACATATAGCGGCTCGTTACTCGCGTTGAGCGATGTACCTCCACGAATACGAATAGACGATTGTCCACCGGGCTCACCGCTGTTGGAAGTAATTTGTACACCGGCAATTTTACCAGTTATCAATTGATCCGGCGAAACGATCGCGCCTTTGTTAAAGCTCTGTTCATTTACAGCAGCAACAACACCGGTTACATCTTTCTTCTCCTGCTGACCGTAACCAACAACAACAACTTCGGTAAGTGCAGTAACATCACTGTTCAAGGGTATATCTATAACCGATTTCCCGGCTACCGAAATTTCCTGCGATTGAAAGCCGACAAATGAAAAAACGAGAATTGCGTTTTCCGATACATTCAGAGAGTATCTACCTTCGGCATCTGTAACAGTTCCGTTGGTTGTTCCTTTCTCCACGATGCTTACACCAGGCAGTGCTGTTCCGTCATCACCAGAAGTTACCGTACCGGTAATTCTGTTACTCTGCGCCAGCGCCTGTACACTGGTGAAGAGCATAGCAATGACAAAAACTTTCAGGGTTACTTGATAAAGTTTCCTCATAGATTGTTTTGGGTTTATGGTTGAGTTTCGGGAGTGTTACTTACCCTACTTTGCGTGAAAAGGTATCGGAAAAGAGATATTCGAAATTCAAAAACGGGTAGAAAAATTCACGAAATCGGAGTCGTAATCGAGGTCGCATTCGTTTGCGAAGTTGCGAAAAAAGTTGCACAAACGTTGCGGAGTTAAACCGATAGTTCGTAAACTTGCATTATGAAGTATAATCAGGTCACCATTAAGGACATTGCCCGCGAGCTGGGCATCTCCCCATCTACCGTATCACGGGCATTAAAGGATCACCCCGATATTAGCCCTGAAACTAAGAAAGCTGTTAACGAGCTGGCAGAAAAACTAAACTATCAACCAAATATAGTTGCGCTTAGTTTACGCCAGAGTAAAACAAACACAATTGGTGTCATTATACCCGAGATCGTTCACTTCTTCTTCTCCACGGTTATCAGTGGTATAGAAGATGTAGCGTATAGTGCCGGGTACAACGTAATCATTACACAATCCAACGAATCATTGCAACGTGAGAAGACCGACATCAAAGCGCTCTTCAACAGCCGCGTGGATGGTATGCTGATTTCACTTTCGCGTGAGACGAGCAGCTTCGAACACATCGATGCTACACTTGCCAAAGGTGTACCGATGGTGTTCTTCGACCGTGTATATGATACGCCTACTTCAAGCAAAGTAATTGTAGATGACCTGAGCGGTGCTAAAGATGCTACGCTACATTTGGTAGAACAGGGCTGCAAGCGGATTGCTCACTTGGAAGGACCTCCGAATCTCGGTATTACCAAGCAACGTCTCGAAGGTTATCTCGAAGCACTGAATGAAAGCAACATTCCGGTTAACAAAGACATCATCATGTCTTGTCCGCTCGGAACAATAGAAGAAGGTAAAGCTGCAACGGAGAAGCTACTGCAAATGGAGAATCGTCCGGATGCTATATTTGCTACCAACGACCCTGCAGCGATGGGTGCCATGCAGGCTATAAAAGAAGCTGGCCTCAAGATACCTCAGGATATAGCGGTGGTTGGTTTCAGTAACTGGTTCTTCAGCGCACTGTTAGATCCACCATTGACTTCTGTTGATCAGCCTGGTTTTGAAATGGGACAAGAGGCTGCTAAACTTTTGATCCGCCAGATCGAAGTGAAATCAAAAGATAATACTGATCCGACACCAGAAACCAAAGTGTTGAAAACGCGTCTCATTGTTCGCGACTCATCGTTGAAGTCGGGCAAGAAGAAGTAGTCCTTTCTCTCGTCATTATATGCATAGCCTTGAGCAAGTATTTGTCTCAAGGCTATTTTTTTGAATTATCTTTCGAGACTAACCAGTTCCCGCAATCGATTTCAGTTTTTTAGTACTGCGTCCCTGTAGGTTAAATGTTTTGAATTAAGTTTACTTGAAACGATTTTTTAAGGAATAACAAACAACATGTCACGAACCATTAACGCACCTCTCAGTAAAAGTTTAGGAACATTCGTCCAGTGGAAGAAAGATAACAACGCTATACTCGGACAAACTACATACGGAAGTTTCCGGGTTGAATTTTATACCGAAGGCATCGTCCGCATCACGGCTACGCAGGCCGATATGTTCGAAGACTTTTCATACGCGGTGGTAGCGACTCCCGCCTACGAGCCGCACATCACGGAAGATGCAGACAAACTTGAGATCAAGACCTCGAAATATATACTTCGAATTACGAAGTCTCCGGTACGCTTTGGATTTTACACACACGATGGACAGCCAATCAATGAAGACGATCATGCTTTCGGTACAAGCTGGAATGGCGAGCAGGTAACAACCTATAAAAAAATGCAGCCGGGGGAGCGTTTCATTGGTCTCGGAGAAAAAACAGGACCACTCGATCGCAAGGGAAACGGCTACCAGAACTGGAACACCGACAGCTTTGCATATTCACCTGGCTCGGATCCGCTATATTGTTCTATACCTTTCTATATCGGTGTTCACAACGGACTCTCTTACGGAATCTTCTTCGACAACTCGCATAAATCGTTCTTCAACTTTGGTGCTTCGAACAATCGCTTCGCGAGCTTCTATGCTGATAGCGGAGAAATGAATTATTACTTCATCTATGGAAGTACGGTTGCCGAGATCATCCGCGAGTATACTCACTTGACCGGTCGTATGGAAATGCCACCGATGTGGAGTATAGGCTATCAGCAATGTCGCTATAGTTATTATCCGGATAAAGAAGTGCTGAACCTCGCGCGTACCTTCCGCGAAAAAGATATACCGGCTGATACCATTGTATTTGATATACACTATATGGATCAGTATAAAATATTCACGTGGAGCCAGCGCGATTTCTCTGATCCGAAAGAATTACTCGCACAACTTCAGCAACTCGGTTTCCATGTAGTGGTAATGTGCGATCCGGGTATAAAAGTGGAAGAAGGATATGATACCTATGAGAAAGGTACGCGTGAAGATGTATTCATCAAATACCAGGATGGTACAAACTATACCGGGCAAGTGTGGCCGGGCTGGTGTCACTTCCCTGACTTTACCAATCCGAAAACAAGATTGTGGTGGCAGAAACAGTTCAACGATTATGTAAGTATAGGTGTTGAAGGGTTCTGGAACGACATGAACGAAATTGCCACGTGGGGGCAAATGATACCCGAGAAT
>CAMLLI010000188.1 GCA_946480685.1 uncultured Flammeovirgaceae bacterium
AAATCAATATAGAATTTATAGAGTTGTAAGCTGAGATTGTTGAGTCCTGACGGAAAGAGCGTTGTCTCAAGAATAGCATCGTGCCACCACTCCCACGCAGATTTACCCGGCTTGATCCACGATGTATTGCTGATCACAGAAGGCGTAGCAAGTTTAAAAATGAGTTCGTTGTTAAGCAGATCAACATCTTTTTCAGAGACAATAACAACGCGCCACGGAAAAGTTCGGGTGCCTTTTGTTTTGGCGAGATAATCTTCGCGAGTCAGCACGCGATGGTATGCATATACATCATCCGGATCGGACACAGTTTTCGGATATTGCGCCCATTTACCTTTCACTCCGTTTTGTCCATTCCGCTCCAGGTACATACCGGGATAATCAAACAGATCCGCTTCGGCAACAACCATGCGTATACCGGCTTGTTCATACGAGAATAACGTTGGTGTGACTGAAAATTTGTTGGTGGCTATATCTGCGAGTGAAGTATACGTTGAATAGGCGCGCTCCCACGAACGCATCTGCGGATCCGCTTCCGGAAATACGACACTTGGTACCGAAGTAAAATTAAACGAAGCTTCTTCTGATTGTACATTTACTTCACCAGCCATCGCAGTGGTAAACCGATATGCAACGCCTTCGTCATACGCGCGGAAGATCAGGGCATACTGCTCCGTAAAATTTACCGTGAGTTCGTTAAAGTGATCGCTTACCGTTGGCGATTTTCCATAGGGGCGTGTGATGGTTTCGTTTACACTGCGGGTACTTGTACTTTGCACCGTTCCGTTCTTGCCTGGAGATATACCATTGCTGAGTGTGAGCGATATTGCGGAAGGTGCTACGAGCTGCTCACCGCGAAGCGTTACATCGTACTTAACATCGGTGCCTACATGTACATTTATTTTGAGTGATCCGTTCGGTGATGTAACAATATATTCCTGCGCACGCGTATGGCCTGTATACAAACCTATAATTACCACCAGGAAACAAAAACATCTCTGTATATTCATAGCTTTACATTTAATCTATTTCAGTAGCCACGCCAAACCGGTATATGATTTTTTCGTTGTAACCTTTATCCGGATTCACTACCGTGGAAGGAAAATGCGCATGATTAGGACTATCCGGAAAATACTGACACTCCAGGCAAACACCCGCAAACGGCTTGTAAGCTTCCGCATGATGCGTCTGTGAAACGCTCGACAGAAAATCTCCGCTATATACCTGCATACCCGGATACGTAGTATATACTTCGAGTACACGGCCGGTTTCCAAATCGCTCAACCGGCTCCTTAAAATATCTTGCTGTCCGCTGTTATTGAAGATATAGTAATGATTCAGGCCTTCATGGTTTTGTGATTCCGTGTTGATCTTGTCACCAATCCGTGTCTCATTTTCAAATGAATATTTACCGGCCGGTAATATCCTGCCGGTTGGTATATATTGGTTTGTGGTTTCGAGTATCTCCGATGAACCAATCTGCAAGTGATGATCCTGAATAGTATACCGGCATGCAGAAAGATTGAAGTATGCATGGTTGGTAAAATTCAAAACGGTTGCCTGATCCGTAATGGCATCGTAGCTGATCTGCAGTTGCTGATCATCAGTCCAGGTATAGCTTACTTTTAATTGGACATTCCCCGGGAAGCCGCCTTCACCATCCATGCTCGAAACTCTAAATACTATACCGTTGTCCTGTAGTTTATAATCAAATACCTGCGCATGGAATCCCCGATAACCACCGTGATTTGTATTTCCGTTATCGTTCTGATCCAGCGAATATACTTTGCCATTCAGCATGAACCGTGCACCACCAATACGATTTGCAAACCGTCCCACGGTACTGCCGATATAGCATGTGTCATGCAGGTATCCCGCCAGTGTAGGAAATCCCAATACAACATTGCCGGTGATACCTTTTGCATCGGGCACCACTACGGATACCAGTGTAGCACCATAGTTGGTCAACTCTATATATGTTCCCTTTGCATTGGTTAAACGAAACAGGTATATATCTTTACCTGCATAATATCCCCACGCAACGCGGGATATATTTTCGGTAAGCTGTTTGGCTGCCATGCTATAGTTTCCGAGACGTTATCTCCTGCACCTTTCCCGCTATTTTGATCTTGACCTTTTCAGGCTTTGCAGAAGCAACGCTGTATGTTGTAATCACACCGTTCTTCCACTCGAAGTCTACCACAAAATTACCGCGTGCTTTCAGCCCGGTAACTTTACCCGACTTCTTCCAGGCATCCGGTATAGCAGGTATAAATTCTATATATCCGTCATGACTTTGCAAAAGCATCTCCGCTATACCCGCTGTGCCGCCAAAGTTTCCATCGATCTGAAACGGAGGTCCTGCTGATAACATATTCGGATATGTACCGCCACCACCTCCGTAGTTGATGTGCGTGTCGTATGTAGGCAGTAACAACTCTTTCAATAATTTATAAGCACGATTGCCTTCGCGCAGTCGCGCCCAGAACAACAGCTTATATGCTTTCGACCATCCGGGGCTGTCGTCACCTCGTACTTCGAGTGTTTTCTTACAGGCCTCTGCAAGATCCGGAGCACGATCCGGTGTGATCAGCGATGCGGGATATAGTCCGTAGAGATGAGAAATATGACGGTGCTTTTTGTCAGCTTCCGGGTATTCCTCCAGCCACTCCATGAGTCTTCCATCCGAAGCAATTTGTCCGGCAGGAGGAAGTTTTGATAGTTTTTTACGAAGTACTTCTCTGAACTCCGGGTCCGTGTTCAGCAGTTCACTCGCGGTAATAACATTGGTAAACAGTTCGCGCGTTATCTGGTTGTCAATCGTTGGTCCCATACACACATTTACATGTTTACCGTTGGGCATAACAAATGAATTCTCCGGTGATACCGAAGGTGCCGTTACCAGCCATTTGTTCTTCGGTTCTTCTACCAGTACACTGTTATAGAATTGTGCTGAACCTTTCAGTATGGGGTATATTTGCCTGAGGTAGGCTATATCTTTTGTGAATGCATAGTGCTCCCATAAATTATTACAAAGCCAGCCGGAACCCGATGTTGTTGATCCCCACGAAGCGTCTTCGCCGGGCTCGGTATAGCCCCATATATTGGTGATCACGTGTGCTACCCAACCTTCTGCGTTATAGTATGCTTTTGCAGTTCGTTCACCTGACGGTACCAAACCTCCTACCAGGTCAGCCAATGGTAAATTCAGTTCGGAGAGATTGGACACTTCTACCGGCCAGTGGTTCATTTGTACGTTAACATCGAGATGGTAATCACCATTCCACGGAGTCTGTACCTGGTTTGCCCAAAGCCCTTGCAAATTAGGAGGCAGTAATCCAACCCGTGTACTGCTGATCGTCAGGTAGCGACCAAACTGGTAGAACAATACCGGTATACCATTATCCGCTTCGGGATTTTTATAAAATGCTTCGAGTCGTTTATCCGTAGGTAACTTTTCATTGGCACTGCTGCCGAGATCAACCGTTACGCGATCAAACAATTTTCTATAGTTAGTGATATGTTCCTTCTTCAGCGCGGTATATGACTTACCCGTTGCGCGCTTCAACGCCTCTGCATTTTTTTCGCGAAACGGAGATTTCCTGAAATCCGTGGCTGCGGCTATATATAGTATAATCTCCGTAGCGCCTTTCACTACAATCGACTTGTCAGTTAATGTCACATTGCCGTCTTTTATAATCGGCTTCACAAGAACTTCATACTGCATGCCTTTACCATCGGTTCCGTTGTTAAGTTGTCCGGTCATACGCAGCATATCCTGATATACCGATGTGATGAATCGCTCGGGGCGATCTAATGAAATTGTCCCGTTAAGCGCTCCCTTTTTTCCCGCAGTAAATTTTACAACATTTACATCGTCTGAAAAACTTGTAAAATACTCTCGGGTATAGACGACATTGTTTACCGTAAACGAAGTTCCTGCAACCGCATCGTTCAGCGACAGTGCCCGCGTGTAGTTTGTAAAGGATGGCTCCCGTGTACCCTGTACGTTGTAGTCGAACGCTACCTGGAGACTTCCTAGCACCTGGTAACAACCGAATGGAACGTTGGCACCACTGCCTCTCCCCGATCCTTTTCCTTCACATACAAATGATTTATTGATGAGTGCTTCTGCTTCGTCATTTTTACCTTGCATCAGCAAACTCCGGATAGCCGGCAAATGTTCGTGTGCGGTATATTTGTTAGCATCCTGTGGCGAACCTGACCAGAGTGTGATGTCGTTGAGCACGATCGTTTCTTTGTGAACACCACCATCGGGCATCATTCCCAAACGGCCATTACCGAGCGGAAGCGTCTCTTCCCACATCGCAGCCGGTTTATCATACCATAATTTCAGAGTCTGCGTGTAGCCATACGTTGTGCTCAGAAGCACGATACAGCTTACCCGGATTATCAAAAACATTTGTCTCATTTTTTGCATGCAGATTAAATTAGTTTGATCGAAGTCGTGTCAAAAACACGCGGGTAAAAATTCTGCATTTTTAGCATAGATTAAAACAGGGATCATCTTCCGTGACATCGTTATTTTGATAAATCAATGACGAATGATTTCGGTTTCGAATTGTTCCAGTGTTTTGCCTTTTGTTTCCGGTGCAAACTTCAGCAGGATGATAAAGTATATAAAGCATATAGCCGAGAACAGAAAGAACGTCTGTGGTGCATCCAGCAACTCGATCAATACCGGGAAGCCGTACGCCAACGCGAAACACGCAACCCATAGACTACACGTTGCTACCGATACGGCTATACCCCTGATCTTCGAAGGAAAAATCTCGGAGATCAACACCCACGTTACCGGTGCGAGCGTTGCAGCGTACGTTGCTATAAAGGCAAGCACAAAGAACGTAAGTATATATCCTTCAAAAAGATTGAAGTAGTAACAGATCCCTACGAGCAGCAACCACAGCGCCATCAGCGATGAACCTGCAAGCATGAGTTTCTTCCGACCAAGCTTATCGACAAGCTGCATCGCTACGAGCGTAAAAATGAGGTTAATAGCTCCGATCATGATCTGCTGAAAGAGCTGGTCCTGCACATTCATGCCGGCTTTCTCAAAAATGATCGGTGCGTAAAAGAATATAGCGTTTGCTCCGGAAATCTGTTGGAAGACTGCCATCGTGATTCCCAGCATAACGATAAACGTTATTCCCGGGCGAATCAAATCAGTAAGTTTACCTTTCACATCCGTGCTCATACGGGTTTGTATACTACGGATTTCATCTTCCACTTGCTTCTCATTGCCATTCAGCCTTTGTAAAACAAGTCGCGCATCATCGACACGTTTTCTGTTGATAAGCCAGCGCGGACTCTCAGGCACAAGGAATACACATATAAAAAATACAACCGCAGGTATAGCACCGGAAGTAAACATCCAACGCCAGTTATTCTCGACATCCGCCAACAGGTAATTCGAGAAGTATGCCAGCAATATTCCGATAACTACGGTGAGCTGATTAACGGATACCATGCGTCCGCGTATAGATGCCGGGCTTACCTCTGCTATATATAGGGGCGACAGCATGGATGCTGCACCTACACCAATACCAGCAATGATGCGCCACACGATGAGCATACTATAGCTACCCGCCCACCCCATAAAAACAGATGAAAGCATAAATATACCGGACGCGATGATCAACGGAAATTTTCTTCCAAAGCGGTCAGCGCAATACCCGGTGATCAGCGTCCCTATGATGCATCCTATATATAGCGAACTGCCTGTCCAGCCGAGTTCTGCTTCGGTGAGGTTATAGTATGGCTGTATAAACGGAATGGTGCCCGAGAAAATGGCGATGTCGAATCCGAACAACAAACCACCAAAGGCAGCGATGAGACTTATTAACAGGATATAGGATTTATTCGCCATTCAGAAATCGTTTATACAAATCTGTGATGAAAATTCAACCGTTTGAATGGAGAATTGAACGATTATGATGGATTTTCTTATGATTTAACCAACAAGCGGCAGAATTCATTTCCAGTATGCTCTCCATGAACCTGATCACTCTTTTTTATTCCGGTATTCCATCGGGGAAATGCCCATTATCTTAGTGAAGAGCCTTGAAAAATAATACGGGTCTTCGATGCCCAGCTTCAGTGCAATCTCGTTGATGCGCAACGTTGTGAACAACAGGTATTGACATGCACGCTGGATTTTTAAATGATTAAAGTATATAATGGGTGAATAGCCTGTCTTCTTTCTGAATATACTCGAGTAATGCGATACGGATAAATTTACCGATGCTGCAAGTTCTTCTAACGTCAAGGATTTATCGAGATGCTCCTGCATGTAGCTAATAGACACATCCACCTGGTCTTTCTCTGCGTGTAGCCCGGACGTGAACTTGTCTGCGAATGATAATGAGGCAACGAAGTATTGAAAACTTACACTGGCATAAATGAGATTGTCCAGGCTATAGCCGCCTTCCAGGTTTTTATACATAGAATCAAACACACGGATGCGCTCTTCCAGGAAGATCGCATAGTTTACAAAACTCTTCGCCTGCCTGGACAACAACGATGCGAAGTATGTACTTTGTGATCCCTTGAAGTGCATCCAATATATAGTCCACGGATTATCTTCATCAGCGCCATACTTGTGCGGCATGTTTGCAGGAATGACCAGGTAATGATTGGGATTCACTTCAATTCGTCCTGCGGGGATTTCAAGCCAGCCCTTTCCTTCTATACAATATATAAGTATACTTTGTGATATACCCGAAGGTCGTTCGCGGTAATGATACTGCGCACGCGGATAGAAACCTACATCAGTTATGAACAAGCCGTTGACCGGTGCTGTTTGTTCACATACCTCGAGTATCTTTTTCGGAAGGACAATCGCTTTTTGTCCTTCAAATCCCTCCTGTTTACGAATTGTACTCATACCATAACATTGTCCATCAAAAGCGAAAATTAGTCCATCGAAGCAGAATTCCAAGCATTCTACTTTTACAAAAAACAATCGTTTTAATGGAAACCAACAGTCGTGTACAAGTTTGGGAAGAGAAAATCACTATTCCCACCTATGGGATCGGTAAACCAGAAAAAAATCCAATCTTCCTGGAAAACAGAGTATACCAGGGAAGCAGTGGTGTAGTATATCCGCACCCGGTGATCGAGAAGATACTGGATGATAAAGAGGACAAGGTATACCATGCATTGTTCCTTGAGAACGCTTATCTCAAGATTATGATCTTACCCGAACTCGGTGGAAGAATACAAATGGCATTCGATAAAATCCGGAACCGTCACTTTATATACTATAACCAAGTGATCAAACCCGCGCTTGTAGGACTGACTGGTCCGTGGATATCCGGAGGTATAGAATTCAACTGGCCGCAACATCATCGTCCGAGTACATTTGATCCGATCGACTATACCATCGAAGAACATAGTGACGG
>CAMLLI010000189.1 GCA_946480685.1 uncultured Flammeovirgaceae bacterium
ATCTTTCACTAGAATGGGCTCGTGTTTCGCGGTTATGTGTTTAAACTTTATTTAAATGGCTTGGCGGTAGCGATTCATTTGTTCGCAAATCGATGTAATTATAATACAACGCGCTAAAAGATTACAGTTTTCACGCACAAAATTCACACGCACGGAATCGCACGGTATGTAAGAAGCGCTCTAAGTTTGTGACATGGCGTTACACATTGGTCGAGAAATTGAAATCAGATATAAAGAATCTGGCCTTAAACTTTCAGAATTTGCTAAAAGACTGAACACAAGTTCACGTAATGTTTATGACATCTTCGAACGAAGTGAAATCAAAACAGATCAGCTTGAAAGGATCAGCAAAATTCTGAATTTCAATTTTTTCTCGCTTTACCAGGATAGCGGAGTACAGGAGGCAAATGTTCCGTACACGCGAAAAGAGAAAAACAATTCGATCTCTATAGTTGTTGAATTAGACGGGCAAGACAGCACGTTAAATCAACTGATGCATAAGTTAACTGCGATTAACAAGACTTTGAATTAAGCCAATGTCTGCCAATTCGTTTGGCAGATGGTTGTCGGGCCGAAAAAAAGCGTTAACTTTGCGACCTTTAAAAATCAGGACGAGTTCCACATTTTAAAAACTAACAAGAGATGGTTAAAATCAGATTGGCCCGCAGAGGCCGCAAGAAACTGGCGATGTTCGATGTAGTCGTTGCTGACGCCAGAGCTCCACGCGATGGACGCTTCATTGAAAAAATCGGGACTTATAATCCCCTCACCAACCCTGCTACGATCGACCTGAAAGACGATCGCGCTTTTCATTGGGTAATGAACGGTGCACAGCCTAGCGATACTGTTAAAGCTATGCTTTCTTACCGTGGTATCTTAATGAAGAAGCACCTCCAGATTGGTGTGATTAAAGGTGCATTAACACAAGAACAAGCTGACGCTAAATTAGCTGACTGGTTGAAAGGTAAAGATGCCAAGATCGAAGAGAAGCGCAACAAACTTTCAGAAGCTAAACAGGCTGACCTGAAAGCACGTAAAGCAGCTGAAACAAAAGTGAAAGAAGCTCGCGCTGAAGCTATTCGCAAGAAAGCTGAAGTTGCTGCCGCTGCTCCGGCTCCTGCTGAAGCTGCCGCTGAAGGCGAAGCTCCTGCTGCTGAACAAGCTTAATTATTTTGAAATTGAACTTAGTGTGCCGGTTCCGATCGCTTCGGGACCGGCATATTTATTTTAGGAATGTGCCTCAATGAATATTGATTCGTGCTATAAAATAGGATTGGTTTTAAAACCGCATGGCTTAAAAGGAGAAGTAACGGTCTCTATTGATCCTGATACTCCGAACGACTTCGCTACTTTAGACGCTGTATTTCTGGCGAGCAACGAACGCCTTGTTCCCTACTTCATTCAACAAGTATCGGTGCGCGGGGCGAAAGCCTTTGTAAAGTTTGAAGATGTTGATTCTGCTGAAGATGCCGAAAAAATTTCCAAGCAGGCTATATATTTACCGAAGACGGCTCGCCCTAAATCCACACGCGGTGAGTTTTACGATGATGAAGTGATAGACTTCGAAGTGATTGATGATACTGCCGGAGTGCTTGGAAACGTAACCGAAGTTATGCAGGCTGGTTCCAATCGCTTACTCGTACTCATGTATGAAGGTAAAGAAGTATTAATACCGGTTAATAGTCCTTTCATTACGAGTATAAATAAATCCAAAAAGAAAATCAGTGTAGATCTTCCGGAAGGCTTTCTGGATATCTGATACAAAATCTTTGCGATAAGTTGCTAACTTTTGAGTCATTCCCTTTCCAGCGTATATATGCATATCGATATCATTACCACGTTACCCAAACTTGTTGAGAGTCCGTTCTCGGATTCTATTTTGAAAAGAGCACAGGCTAAAGGTATAGTTACTGTTAATGTAATTGATTTACGCCAGTATGCAACCAACAAGCATCGTACTACCGATGACTATGCCTTTGGTGGTGGTGCCGGTATGGTAATGATGATTGAGCCGATCGATAATTGTATTGCTGATCTTAAATCGAAACGCGAATACGATGACATCATTTATATGAGTCCGGATGGACAGCGACTGAATCAGTCTCTTGCCAATGAACTTAGTCTCAAGAAAAATTTAATCTTACTCTGTGGCCACTATAAAGGTGTTGACGAACGTGTTCGTGAGCACTTGATAACGCGTGAGATCAGCATCGGTGATTACGTCCTCTCAGGTGGTGAGCTGGCCGCAGCCGTTGTTGCTGATGCCGTGATCAGACTGATTCCAGGAGTGTTATCCGATGAAACGTCAGCGTTGAGTGATTCTTTCCAGGATGACTTGATTGCCCCACCGGTATATACCCGCCCTGCGGAGTATAAAGGTTGGAAAGTACCGGACGTATTACTCTCCGGTCATGCTGTTAAAATTGACGAGTGGCGCCATGAGCAATCACTCGAACGCACGCGCCAACGCCGACCCGAACTGTTAAAATAAGCGTTCATAGACTTTATTTTCGCAGATCGACTCAAAACGCGGGAGTATAAACCTGCGAAAACAGATAAATTTGGAGGCTTTGATAATTAATCAGTTAAATCTTCAGGCGGGTCTCTGAATTTCTCAATTCTTTCCATACATTTGCAGTCCAATTTTCAAAACCATCGAGTTATGGCAGACTTAATTAAATTAGTTGAGCAGGAATTTGCGAAAGTCCGTGAATCTGTTCCCAGCTTCAATCCTGGTGATACTATCAACGTTCACGTGAAAATAAAAGAAGGTAACAAAGAGCGTGTTCAGCAATTCCAGGGCACGGTAATCCAGCGCAGAGGATTCGGAACAAACGGAGAGACCTTCACAGTAAGAAAAGTATCTAATGGTGTAGGTGTTGAGCGTATCTTCCCACTCGTATCTCCTACTATCGATAAAATCGAAGTACTGAAGCAAGGTAAAGTTCGCAGAGCGAAACTGTACTACATGAAAGGCCGTCAAGGTAAGGCTGCCCGTATCAAGGAAAAGCTTTAAGCTATACCGATTCAAGACATTAGAGAGCCATTCCGAATTTTCGGGATGGCTTTTTGCTTTTAAGCAATTTTTTATTTCGGTATTTGATGACCTCAGTGATGTGAAATTTTTCGCATTGGGATAAGTTCATTTTTCAAAATCAAAATCTAACACGATTGAATGACCCCGAAAACCGCGAAATTTGCGTTAATTAGCATACAATTAAATAATTAATAACTTTGTCCCCGCTCATTAAAAAACCATAACCAGACCAATAATTATAATTATGGCAAAGAACATCGTAGAGCTTTTGGGCAAAGACGCAGATTTCCTGTTGAAGCACCAGAGCAAAACTATTTCAAAAGATCGCCTTCATCTCCCGAATCCGAATTTTGTAGACAACATCTTCGTACAATCAAACCGCTCTCCGCAGGTATTGAGAAGTCTGCAGCAATTATTTGGAACAGGTCGCCTCGCGAACACTGGCTTCCTTTCTATTCTTCCGATCGACCAGGGTATCGAACACAGCGCAGGAGCATCTTTTGCAAAGAACCCAGACTACTTTGATCCTGAAAATATTATCAAGCTTGCTATCGAAGGTGGTTGCAACGGAGTGGCTACTACATACGGTGTGTTGGCTATGATGTCAAGAAAATATGCTCACCGCATTCCTTTCATTGTAAAGATCAACCACAACGAACTCCTTACTTATCCTAACAAAGCTGATGAGATCATGTTCGGCTCTGTAGAAGATGCATGGAATTTAGGAGCTGTTGCTGTTGGAGCAACTATATATTTCGGTTCAGACAATGCAACCCGTCAGATCCAGGAAGTTGCTGCAGCTTTTGAAAAAGCTCACCAATTAGGTATGGGTACTATTCTGTGGTGCTATACCCGTAACAACGCCTTCAAACAAGGTGGTGTTGATTACCACGTGTCGGCTGACTTGACTGGCCAGGCAAACCACCTCGGTGTAACAATCCAGGCTGATATCATCAAACAAAAACTTGCTGAGAACAACGGTGGCTATAAAGCATTGAACACAGGCGGAAGCAGCTACGGTAAACTGGATGAAAGAATTTATACTGACCTCACATCTGAGCACCCGATCGATCTTTGCCGTTACCAGGTAGCAAACTGCTTCATGGGCCGCGCAGGTCTGATCAACTCCGGTGGAGAATCAAAAGGTCAGAGCGATCTGGCAGATGCAGTACGTACAGCGGTTATTAACAAACGCGCGGGTGGTATGGGTCTGATCTCTGGTAGAAAAGCATTCCAGCGTCCATTGAAAGAAGGTGTAGAAATTCTGAACGTGATTCAGGATGTATACCTCGACAAGTCGATTGACGTGGCATAATTTATTTATCGAACAAGCCGATGTATCTTTCCCGATGCATCGGCTTTATTTTTTACTAAAATTTTTTAACACATGGCTTGGTTCAAACGCAGTGATAAAGGTATAGTAACACCTACGGAATCGAAACGTGAGGTGCCTGACGGACTATGGTTTAAATCGCCTGCCGGCAAGATCATTCACACGCGGGAGCTGAAGAGCAACGCCTACGTGGTGCCCGAAGAAGATTATCATGTGCGTATAGGCTCCGAAGAGTATTTTGAAGTACTGTTCGATAACAATGAATTTACCGAGCTCGACCCGAACATGGAGTCTGCTGACCCGCTCACTTTCAAAGACACAAAAGCTTATCCGAAACGTATCAAGGAATCGCAGGAGAAATCTCAACTGAAAGATGCTGTTCGTACGGCTTACGGAAAAATTAACGGACTTGATATTACCATTGCCTGCATGGACTTCACCTTCATTGGTGGTTCAATGGGTTCGGTTGTTGGTGAGAAAATCGCGCGCGCGATGGATCACAGTCTCAAGAACAAAAAACCTTTCCTCATGATCTCCCGCTCCGGTGGTGCGCGTATGATGGAAGCAGGTTTATCGCTCATGCAGATGGCAAAAACTTCTGCCAAGATCGCGTTGCTTGATCAGGCAAAGATTCCCTATATATCATTGCTTACAGACCCTACAACGGGGGGTGTAACAGCTTCATATGCTATGTTGGGAGACTTTAATATCGCCGAGCCTGGCTCCCTCATCGGGTTTGCAGGACCGCGCGTTATTCGCGAAACCATTGGTAAAGATTTACCAAAAGGATTTCAGAGTGCCGAGTTTGTGTTGGAACACGGCTTCCTCGATTTTATCATCGATCGCAGAAACCTGAAGAACAGAATTTCAACGCTGCTGAAAATGCTGCAAGACTAATTCGTTCTTAAAGACTATATATACTTTTGAAAATCGTCCGGCAACGGACGATTTTTTTTATTTATAGCGATTAGTGATATACCGAGGCGTTGGGTATTGCTTTTCTGAAAATAACCAGAGAACTTTTGCTATGCTGAAAAATTACGTGCGTATCGCCATCCGAAGCCTGATCAAACAAAAGGTCTACACCATCATTAATGTACTCGGCCTTTCAACTGGTATAGCCAGTTGTATTTTGATCGTCATGTTTGTTACCAATGAGTTCTCGTACGACTCATTTCACACCAATGCCGACAACATTTATAAAGTTGCGCTGGAGCGGAAGTATCCGAATCATTCTACCAACTATGCTATCATTCCGCACTCCTACGCAGATGTGATGCAACACGACTTCCCGGAAGTCACAAGCGTGGTAAAGATGGGAGGACCGATTAACCAGGTAGTGGTAAACTATAAAGATGAGCATGATGAAGTAAAGCAGTTTGAAGAAGACTTTATCATGGCAGCTGACTCTAACTTCTTTACGTTCTTCAGCATTCGTGTTTTGAAAGGCGATCCGAAGAAAGTATTACTGCAACAGAATGATGTAGTACTTACAGAAGAAACTGCGAAGCGATACTTTGGCAACAGCGATCCGGTCGGTAAAACGATCCGGATGTTCAACCAGGATTTTCATGTAAGTGGTGTATGTGAAAATATACCCGACAACTCACATTTCAAATTTGACTTCCTCTCCAAGTGGGATGATAATTTCTTTGGTGGCGGCAATCAAAGTAACTTCACTACTTTCTCAGCACATGTATATATACAGTTGAAACCCGGTGCGGACGCAAAAGCACTGCAGGCTAAATTTCCGAAGATGGTAGACACCTATGCAGCTGCACAGATAGAACGTGACCTCGGTAAATCATGGGAAGACTATAAAAAAGAAGGCAACGGCTATACATACTTCTTACAACCTTTAAAATCTATTCACCTCGACCCGCGTAATATAGAGGCAAAGATGCAGCCCGGTGGCAATCTTAACTATGTATACTTTCTCATCTCGGTTGCTGCGCTCATACTGGTTATAGCCTGTATCAACTTTATGAACCTGGCCACAGCACGTTCAGCCGAACGCGCACGTGAAGTAGGTGTGAGAAAAACGATGGGCTCACTCAAAAGTCAGTTGGTGTTTCAATTCCTGACAGAGTCGATTGTATTAAGCTTGTTTGCTACAGCACTTGCGCTAACCATTACATGGTTCGTACTTCCATCTTTCAACAACCTCGTTGATAAAAATCTTGTACTTGATTTCACCGGTATATTGCCGGTTGGTTTGCTTGGTATAGCGTTGCTCGTTGGCTTTCTCGCAGGCAGTTATCCGGCATTCGCATTGTCATCATTCAATCCTGTTGTTGTTATGAAAGGTAATTTTACCAGCAACACAAAAGGTACCTGGCTGCGCAACGGTCTGGTGGTATTTCAATTCTTTATATCGATCGTATTGATTGTAGGTACTATGGTAGTAGCCGAGCAGATGCAGTACATGCAAAACAAATCGCTGGGCTATGATAAAGAACAGATGGTGATTGTTGAACGTGTATTTGCATTGGAGAATAATGCACGAACGTTTACCGAAGAAGTAAAGCGCATCGCGAATGTTGAAAAAGCAGCGTCAGCATTTTCATTACTCGGAAGACAAGGCGATTTCTTTGGTGCGCAATTTACGCCCGAAGGATCATCTGAGATTCTGACAACAAAAACGATGGGTATAGACGATACCTTTGCTGAAACGGTTGGCTTTGAATTTACAGAAGGACACGGCTTTTCCGAATCCACCAACGATTCATTATCTATCATTCTCAATGAGACAGCCGTAAAGACGCTGGATATAGCGGACCCGATCGGCAAAAAATTATCACAGGTACAACGCACGCCACAAGGCAACGTAACGGTACAGTATACCATTATCGGCATCATTAAAGATTTCAATTTTCAATCACTGCGCGATCCGGTTACTCCACTCACCATTCAAAGCAATGAGAGTTTCGGTGGCGGTGCGGCCTATATATATGCACGCGTTAAAGGTAAAAATGCAACAACTGTCATAAGCGATATTGAAGCAGC
>CAMLLI010000190.1 GCA_946480685.1 uncultured Flammeovirgaceae bacterium
CAAAGCTGGGAGCATATACCTCTACCGGTGTTTAGCGGGCAGGATGAAAATAGTATTACGGATATAAAATTTTCAGATCAGCAACATGGTTATGCCGTAGGCTCCGCAGGAAATATACTCACAACACAGGATGGCGGTAAAACGTGGAGTACACGCAATCAGGGATACCCGTTCCTTTATACCTGTGATTTTGTTGACGATAAAAACGGATATGCTTCTTCCGGCAAAGGATTTTTCAAAACGACTGATGGCGGCAACTCGTGGCAATATGCGGAGGGTTCAGATTCGCTGGTAATTCTGGATATGGATTTTAAAAACGTTGACGATGGTATATTTTATGGTTTCCGTAATAATTACTTTCACGTGAAGGATGGCGCTACGAAGATTGAACCGATTGAACTGCCGGTAAATTTCATGTCGTTATCAGAAGCCATTGTAGAGGGCGATTCATTATTCATCAGCGGAACTACATTAGCGCCTTCCGGAAATGTATTGTTAAAGTCGGGCGATCGCGGTAAGAACTGGCAGGTGTTACCTATACACGAAGAGGATGAATTTATAGTTGAGTTAAATCGTGTCGGTACTAAATTTTACCTCGGCACAACGCAGTCGATATTGCAATCGGGTAACGGAGCGAGCTGGCAGGCGCTTAAATCATTTTCGTTTGAATACCTGGACTGCATGACGTTTGCCAACGAACAGGTAGGTTTTGCAAGCATCGGTGGTAAAGCTATGCGCACGCACGATGGTGGTGTAAACTGGTATGAGGTAGGTACATTTCCAAAGAATATACTTATCAATAAATTCCTGGTGGCAAATTCAAAGGTAGTTTTTGCATACGGAGCGAAATATATAGATGACGCTTACTATGGTGCGATCTGGAAGTCGACCAACTTTGGCATGACCTGGACAGAGGAGATTTTGCCGGTGTTGGTAGATGAAGCTATCACTGATATGAGTATAGTTGGTAAGAACGTGTTTGCTATTGGTGGCTTCGGTCAGGTATTTCGAACGGAGTTAACCGAAGTGATTACGGATGTGGAAGGTGATGCATTTACATCGCTCGCTATATTTCCCGTTCCTTCTTCGCGCTATCTCAATTTCGAAATTCCGAAAGATGAAGTGGCCGAGAAGGTATATCTGTACGACCTGCAAGGCAATGTGTTGAGGGTTCCGTATGAAAAGCATGAAACACGCTATCAACTTGACCTGGTCGGATATACGCAAGGGCTATACATACTGGATGTAGCTACCAGTAAAAAACGATATCGGCAGAAAGTGGTGAAGATAAATTGAGTGGCGCTTAAGGGAGTAATCCAGTCCACGAAGTATATCCATCGGGAATTGCTATAGCCACTTCGCGTTCGAATATACCAAATACCGAAGCTCCCGACCCGCTCATACTCGCATATATAGCATCGTGTTTATAGAGCGTATCTTTCAGATCAGCAATGACAGGATACTTTTTAAAGACCGATTCTTCGAAATCATTTTTGATAACACGTTTCCAGTCGGCAAGCGCGTGTGTTTCCAGGAGCTGCTGCAAAGGTACTGCGGGTTGGGTGGGAGATATACCGGCATACGCTTCGGCAGTTGATACATGAACGGGAGGTTTGATCAATACCAGGTATTTACCTTTTAGTGAAAGCGAAGCAGGTTGAAGTATCTCACCGCGGCCAGTACCCATCATCGGTTTATCCTGAATAAAGAAAGCACAATCACTTCCCAGTTGGGCAGCATACGCCATCATCTTTTCAACCGAAAGGTTCAATTGAAAAACCGTATTGAGTAATCGTATGGTATGAGCAGCATCGGCAGAGCCGCCTCCTAAACCTGCACCGGTAGGTATAATTTTATGAAGGTGAATATTTACCGGTGTGAGGTTGAAATCTTTTTGTAAAAGGTGATAGGCCTTAAGACAAAGATTGTCAGCATCGTTACCCGGTATAGCCGTGCCGGAAGTTGTGAATGAAAGTATACCGGAAGGAATAATTTCCAGAATGTCTGTCCACGGTACAGGATAAAAGCAAGTTTCAAGATCGTGAAAACCATCGCCTCGTTTCCGAATGATGTGGAGGCCGAGGTTGATTTTGCAGGGCGGGAAAGACACCATAAGATAGCTGCGAGCTATGAGTTATGAGCTGCGAGTGTAAGAGTAACTCGCAGCTCTGCTCATATGTATATTTACTTGGATAAACGCTGGATCAGATCTTCGGTGATACCCGTTGAAGAGAAACCTCCATCGTGCATCAGGTTCTGCATCGTTACCATGCGTGTAAAGTCTGAGAATAAACTAACTATATAATTCGCACAATCTTCAGATGATGCGTTGCCCAGAGGCGACATCATTTGTGCGTAGTCAAAGAACACATCAAAGCCGGATATACCGGAGCCTGCTGTTGTTTTGGTAGGCGACTGAGAAATAGTGTTGACACGTACTTTCTTCAGTTTACCGAAGCGGTAGCCATAGCTGCGTGCGATAGATTCCAGAACAGCTTTAGCCTGCGCCATATCTGAGTAATCAGGATACGTACGCTGCGCTGCTATATATGTAAGCGCAACAATAGAACCCCACTCGTTCATGGAATCCAGTTTCTCTGCCGTCTGCATTACTTTGTGAAAAGAAACACCTGAGATGTCCAATGTCTTCAGGAAGAAATCATAGTTCATGTCGCCATACGGTCTGCCTTTACGCACGTTGGGACTCATACCGATTGAGTGCAGTACAAAGTCGAGTTTACCACCCAATACTTCTACAGACTTTGAAAAAAGATTGGTAAGGTCTTGTTCCGAAGTAGCATCAGCCGGAATTACTTCAGCATTGCAGGCTGCGGCCAGCTCGTTAATCTTACCCATACGCATGGCAATGGGCGCATTGGTCAAGGTGAATGATCCTCCTTCTTCCTTAACTTTTAAAGCAGTCTTCCAGGCGATCGAGTTTTCATCCAATGCTCCGAAGATGATACCGCGTTTTCCTTTCAATAAGTTGTTAGCCATAGCAGTTTATGATTCTAAAATGGTTTTGTTAAAGCACAATATTACAAAATTCTGGTTGTTGCCTACGGAGTATCTGCAGAAGCGGTATGTTATAACAGGCAATTTATGCTCTTAAATGCCTAATGATTAGGGTAAAACGCGCCTGCCAACTACTGGCTAATTGACCTAAAAAATAGTAACTTTAGTTACAATCAAAAAACAGAAAGCCTATGGAAACTACGTCTACATTTTTCACTACGTGGGATCGGTACATGTACGCAGGCGCATCAACATGTGTGGTCCTCGGGATCATCGTACTCGTGTATCACGAGTTTAAAGTTTTTCAGATCAGAGACTATAAAGAAAAGTATGACTATGTAAACCTGCATGAGATACGTTACTTCTGGTATGCAGTAATGGCGTTTACATTGGCCGGTACATTCTTTGCCAACACCATTGCCAGCCGCGCCATTGAAGCGAACAGCATGCGGTGGTTTTATGTACGCATCTTTATTTCATTGGGACTTACCGTTATTGCGTACTTTGTTTTCTTCAGCCTGGTGAAAGTTTATTATGCCGGGTATATAGAAAGAAAACTTATCCAGCTGCGCGAGATGCCGCGCATGTCTCCGGCCGGTAATATGATGCGCAAGCTTGCCGATTCAGAAGTACAGGAGCATCACCTGGAAGGAACGAAGAAAGATGAAGTGCACCTGGTAGATTATGATGTGTGGATTGATGACAAGACAGGCTATAAGAAAATAGAAAAATACAACGCCTATCAGCATGCAGAGGAATGTTCGGAATGCGGATACTATACCATGAAGATCGACTCTGAAGAAATCGAGGAGGCTCCGACACCATCGCGCACCGGCTTGCTGCTGAAACACTATAAATGCTCATACTGCGGACACCGTGAACAGCACGAAGTGGTGATTGCACGATTATCTGAAAATGTCGCCTGAAAGAAAATCAGCATCCCGACAGGAGGAAAGAAAAAGAAAAATTTTATTGAATGATCGGAAGCTTCATGGTGATGGTTGTGCCAATACCATAATCGCTGATCAACTCGATGCTTCCATTCAACTTTGTAACGGCCTTCTTCACAAGGTAGAGGCCTAGCCCATTGCCTTTGGATGCCTGCGATGCGCGGAAGTACAGATCAAACAATTGAGACTGGTATCGCTCTTCAACACCTATACCATTGTCGGCTACCGTGATCTCGATCGTGTCGCTCAGATGTGAAATGTTAACATCGATAAACGGCTGGGCACCGGGTTGTGTTTTGCGAAAGAGTATAGAGTTCTCGATAACGTTCCGGAAAATGATTTGCAGCAACGCCATATTGGAAAGTATAACAATGTCGTGCTGAATGGTTACGTGATGTGCAATGCTATATTTCTCAAAGTCTGATTCAAAGTAGCGCACACTGTCGTGAATCAGTTGATTGATGTTAACAGGTTCAAACGGAAGATCGGTTTTGTTCAGCTCATACATCATCTGCATCTTGAACAACATGCTGTCCATACTGCGGGCCGTTTCAACAACTTTATCGAACAGAACAACTACCGAGTTTGAATCATTCATCACATAACGGGCCACCTGGTTCAAGCCTAGCAAGGTTGTTATAGGTCTGCGCATGTCGTGTGAAGACCGGTACAGAAAGGTGTCCAATTCTTTATTGGCCAATTCCAGTTCATGCGTGCGCTCCATTACTTTTTGTTCGAGCTGGGCATTGAGCGATTGTATATATTGATTGTTCTCCTGCAGTTTGGCACTCTGTGCTTCCAGCTCCGTGTTTTTCATTTCAATTTCATCGTGCTGCACGCGTATCACCTTGGCTATATTTCGCTGACGTCTGTAGTTATAGACCAGGTTGATAACGAGAATCACAAGCAGTATTAATCCTACCAGTGTAGCAATAAAAATGGTGCGCTGGCTGCGAATGCGCTCCTGCTGAATCTCATTGTTCTTGGTGAGCAGTTCGATCTCCGTTTGTTTCTGATCGAGATCATAGCTCGCTTTTACTTTGGCCAGGTTAAGCGATTCCTGCTCCTGGTATAGCGAGTCGCGCAGGTATACATGTTGGTTCAATGCTTTATAGGCGCCTGAAAAATTTCCGACAGCCGATTGATAGATAGAATACGTACGGTAATAGTTTGCCATCGCTTTGCGCCTGTTTACCTTGTCGGGCTCCAATGCAAACAGCACTTTGGCAGAATCGAGGTAACGGGCCGCCATCTTTACATCATTCATCGACAAGTATATTTCGCATAGTCCGGTAGCAGCCATGCCGGCACTTCCCCATACTTTAAATTTCTTGCTGGTGGTATAGTCTGCCAATATACTTTTGATTGCTTCCTGCGTGTGTCCCAGATCTTTCAACACCACAGCCTTGTTACCATTGATAAGACCGATCCAGAACTCGTTGTTGATTTCTTTCGCTATAGCTTCTGCCTTCTCATAATTAATAATAGCGATGTCGAATTGTTTGATAGCATAGTTGGCGAGTGCGATGGTATTGTATACACTCATCTTCTGAAACTTGCTTGCCGGAGTGATTTCCCCTAGTGAAAGTTTCTCATGATAGTTCAACACGTTATACCCTTCTTCAATACACTGGCGGTAATTACGGGCGCGATAGTTTATCATGCAACCTTCATAATGGCAAAGCACCACATAGCTATACATCTTCTGGTCTTCAAAGGTTTTGGCAGCATTGAGTATATGCTGAAGTCCTTCCGACAGAAGTTCTTGCTTGCTTAGAAATTCGCCAATGTTATACTCAGCCAGTGCAAGTGCAAAATTATCGTTACGATGGTTGGTGGCTGCGAGCAATGCCTCATCGTAATAGCGCAGCGCTTCTTCCTTGTTGCCGATGCGATCGTAGATGCGGGCAATGTTACGACACGCTAATACCTCGGCTAAAATTTTTTTACTGTTACGTGCAGCCGATAAAGCCTGGAATGCTGAACTAAGCGCCTGCCCGGTAGAAGCCCTGGCCAGATTTTTTTCCATGGCATCAAAAACATAGACTAGTCTTTCGCGCGGAGCGGTGGCAATAATGTCAACCATGCTGTCGGCACGAATAGTATCTTGAGCAACGATGGAGTTTACAGCCAGGCCCATGAAGAGGAACAGAATGATGATGCCCGGATTTTTATGCATGGCTCAGATACAGGTAAAGCTAAATTTAATAAAATTCGCAGCGATTTACAGAAAATGAAACTAGAGAAACAACAACCTGTCGGGGTATTTGATAGCGGCATTGGTGGACTTACCGTAGCGCACGCCATCAAAAAGCTTCTGCCTCAGGAGAGTATGATATATTTTGGCGATACCGTGCATTTGCCATATGGCGATAAATCTGAAGCCGCGATACAGGCTTACTCGGTAAAAATTGCCGACATCCTGGTAAAGAAAGGCTGTAAAGTAATTGTGATTGCCTGCAATTCCGCATCGTCTGCAGCCTATGAGTTGCTGAAGGAATATGTTCGGAAAGACATTCACATCATCAACGTGATTGACCCCATGGTGGATTTGGTGTTGCAACAGTTTCCGGGTAAACAGGTTGGTCTGATCGGTACCAAACGCACTGTACAATCCGGTGTATATGCGCGCAAACTTGCCGAAGGAAATAAAGATGTAACGGTACATTCACTGGCCACTCCGTTGCTGGCACCCATGATTGAAGAAGGATTTTTTAACAACCAGATCAGTCATGATGTAATCGCTACCTATTTATCGGATCCGATCTTACAGAACATTGAAGCACTCATCCTTGCTTGTACACACTATCCGCTCATCAAAAAAGAAATCAGTAGTTACTTCCAGGATAAACTTGCTATACTCGATTCATCTGAAGTGGTAGCGCTGGCATTAAAACGTCATCTTGAAAAAGAAGGGCTACTCAACGACCAGGCTACTGGCCAGTATCATTTCCTGGTTTCAGATTATACAGAGTCGTTCGAAGCATCGGCCGGATTGTTCTTCCATGAGACTGTGCAGTTGGATAAACATCCGATGTTGTAAAGGCTTGTTCGTTTTTCATGAAAGGATGAACCCGGTGGTAAATTTTTTTTCCGCATCTTAGCGCCCGGTAAATGCTATGCCCCTGACAACGTTGATCTTTATATTGCCCTTTCTGTTGGTGTATACAATATTTGCCATTTATGCTGAGCGTAAAATTTCTGCTTTTATACAAGACAGGCTCGGTCCGATGGAGACAGGACCTTATGGATTGATACAAAGTGTGGCCGATCTTCTTAAACTTATTCAGAAAGAAGATATTATACCGGCTACAGCCGATCGCTGGTTGTTTAAGGTAGCACCGATTATAATTTTTGCTTCTGTGTTTGCAGGCTTCGCAGTGTTGCCACTGGCACCC
>CAMLLI010000191.1 GCA_946480685.1 uncultured Flammeovirgaceae bacterium
ACTCACTACACTAAACAAACAACAGTCAATGGATCGTGCTGGTGGTAAATATGGTAACAAGGGTGAAGAGGCTGCTTTGACGGCTATATCGATGTTGAGTTTTTAAAAAATTCAATTACATATCTTATAAGATAAAGTCGGGCTTCCGGCTTTTATTTTTTTATGTATATATTTCTTTGTGTACGTAGTTAGCACTTAAAAATCGGCTTCATATCCATGGCCGTTTTTCCCGTAAAAGATCAGCCACCTGGCTAACGAGTATACTATATGGAGTTTACTTTCAATAGTTTTCTCATCGTCTTCAGGAGGCATTCGTTGTCCCTTTAGATGCTGAAGATTTTTTTCAACTGCTATTTTGTCTGCTGCCTGCATGAGTCTATTACCATAATCCAATGCATCATCAGCGAGTTTAGTTTCCCACGCCTCGTGAACTAATTCCTTTCCAATCAGATCAACGCAATCATTGAGAAACTGTCCTCTGAAAACATTTTCATCTTGTCCAAAAGCTCTATATACCGGCACGCCATCGGCCTCTTTTGCCAGGTCAATTACATAGTAGCCTTGATACTCCTTAACGAAATCCTGAAGTGATACTTTCTTATCACTCTCTTCATATTGCTCTTTAACCCATGCATCTGCTTCCTTGTCTCTGCCTACTCTTGGTGCTTTAATGGTCTCGTACGTTGGTATCAGGTTGGCAAACCATTCCTCGATAAGCTCTTCTTTCGTTGGGCCTTTTTTGCCCAACAGTTTTTCAAGCATGGAAGGCTTGGGCAACGTGTCTGTCTTTAACATTTGGTATATCTCTATATACCTCTTTTCAAATCCAGGTTTTGGCTTGCCCATCGGGCGCATGTCTAGTCCCATATTATCAAGATTTGGTGTGTACCGGGTCTGCTATTCTACAAACAAGTATATATTCCTAAAACACTATTTGCCCGCATCCAGAAACTTTTGCAACAACGCTATCTTTTCATCCTTCTCCTTCAATAGTGCTTTATATAGTTCATCTTTTTCAGTACTGATGCGTAACAATTCATCAAATGGATTGAATGTGGGGTAGTAGTTTACGCCATTGTTAATGGAGGAAGTGTCGTTACTTGTAAAGGTATTATTGATAACATTAAAAGCAGCCTCCTCATTAAAATTCTTGATAGCTTCCGCGGGTACTTTAAGTGCCTTTGCCAACTCTTGTAAAATGTTATCCTCTATCAACTCTTTATTTTCGAGCATTGATATTCTTTTCTGCGACCAATCTTCTCCCAATTGGTCAGCAAGAGCTTCTTGCTTCATGCCTAACATTTCACGGAAACGCTTTACGTTTCGCCCGTGGTGTATCTTACGATTATCGGTTGTCATATTCAAATATAGCAGTAAATGAAGAATGAAACTAAGGCGATATTGGTATTAAAATATACTACCTAGAGAATAAAAAAGTCAGTACAAAGTAAAAACAAAAAAGCCACCCCAAAAACGAGGTGGCTTTTCTAATATATACTTACTAAACTTTACGCTTAGAAATTCTTCACAATCTCTTGTGCAAACTCTGAACACTTCAGTAAGGTAGCACCTTCCATCAGGCGGTGGAAATCGTACGTTACTTTCTTCGAAGATATAGCACCTTCCAGACCTTTGATGATCAGATCAGCAGCTTCCTGCCAGCCCATATACTCAAGCATCATTACACCTGAAAGAATTACAGAACCCGGATTTACTTTATCCTGACCTGCATACTTAGGAGCTGTACCGTGAGTAGCTTCAAATATAGCGTGACCTGTTTTGTAGTTGATGTTACCACCCGGAGCTATACCAATACCACCTACAATCGCTGCTAGTGCATCAGATATATAGTCACCGTTCAGGTTCAATGTAGCTGCTACTGAATACTCATCTGGTCTCAACAGAATCTGTTGTAAGAAGGCATCAGCAATGGCATCTTTAATGATCAGTTTGTGACCATCTTTCTCAATGATCTGCCAAGGTCCGCCATCAAGATCTTTTGCACCGAACTCAGCTTTCGCGAGAGCATATCCCCAGTCGCGGAAACCACCTTCGGTAAATTTCATGATGTTACCTTTGTGAACAAGTGTAACGCTTGGCTTCTTGTGTTGCAGTGCATACTCGATAGCCGAACGCACCAAACGCTCCGTACCTTCTTTTGATACCGGCTTAACACCGATAGCAGTTGTTTGCGGGAAGCGGATTTTCTTATATAGTTTCGCAAAGTTCTCTTCGAAGAACTTCAGGAATTTTTTATTCTCTTCAGAACCTTCCTGGAACTCGATACCGGCATATATATCTTCAGTGTTTTCACGGAAGATGATGGTATCCGTTTTGTGTGGCTCCTTCACAGGTGAAGGTACACCTTTGAACCAACGTACCGGGCGTACGCAGGCATACAGATCAAGCTCCTGGCGAAGTGCTACGTTCAATGAACGGATACCACCTCCTACCGGAGTTGTCAATGGACCTTTTATACCTACCAGATATTCTTTGAAAACGTTGAGCGTTTCATCTGGCAGCCAGTTACCAGTTTGATTGAAAGCTTTCTCCCCTGCCAATACTTCTTTCCAGTTGATCTTCTTCTTTCCACCGTAAGCTTTTTCAACTGCTTTATCAAATACTAACTTAGATGCAGGCCAAATGTCTACACCGGTTCCATCACCCTCGATGAACGGGATGGTTGGATTATCAGGCACATTAAGTTTACCGTTGCTGATGCTGATTTTCTGATCGCTCATTTTGCTAAAATGTTTTAAATGTTTTTGCGTTTTAGGTGTTTAAATAAGAACACCGGCCCTTGATTTTGGGCGCGGAAAATTAAAAAATAAAGGTCATAAATGAAGACATTTTATAGTTCAATCGCTTAATCCTTAAAATATCTTATGAAATCGTTTGTTTTAGCTCTGTTCCTGCTTTTATCCATGTCAGCTTTCGACACGCGCCCGTTTCAACAGGTAACGGAAGAAGAACTTTGCCTCTCAACGGAAGAAATGAAGCTATACCGCCTCATTATGGAATATCGGAAGAGTAAAGGTCTCCCCAGCATTCCGCTTTCAGCAAAGCTCTCACAAGTAGCCAAAGTGCATGCACATGATCTGGCCGACAACTATAAGTTTGATCCCGATAATAAATGCAACCCGCACAGCTGGTCTAAAAAAGGAAATTGGACATCCTGCTGCTATACCAGCGATCATAAACGCGCACAGTGTATGTGGGACAAGCCAAAGGAGATAGCCGGCTATCCAGGCTTTGGTTACGAGATAGCGTACTATAGCACTGCCGGTGCTACTGCCCAGGAAGGTCTTGACGGATGGAAGGTGAGTCCTGGGCACAACCCGCTCATCGTTAACCTCGATATCTGGAGCAAAGTAAAATGGAATGCTATAGGTGTTGCACTTTACAAAGAATACGGTTTGATATGGTTTGGTGAAGAGAAAGACGAAACAACTGTTAAAACTTGTAAGTAGTAATCACATTAAACGTCTATCGTTCTGTCTTCTTTCGAGTCAAAACGACTGATTTATAGTATATTCAGAAGTATAATTATTGCCATTTTTTCAGAAAGGCATTGGTGGATTAGTATTTGATAGCACGTGCCCCGAGGGATTACAATCATGAACTTCGAAAAATTTACTATAAAATCTCAAGAGGCTTTACAGAAGTCTGCGGAGATAGCCATGGGCAACCAGCAACAGGCTATCGAACCGGGACACGTATTGAAGGCTATTCTAGAGACAGACGAAAATGTATCGAGCTATCTCTTCAAGAAGCTTGGTATCAATCAAACTATACTTGACACAAAACTACAGGAAGTTGTCAACGGATATCCGCGTGTATCCGGACAACAGCCATATCTATCGTCTGCTACCAATACATTGTTGCAGAACGCTGACAAGGAACTGCGCGAATTCAAAGATGAATATGTAGCCATCGAACATCTTCTGCTCGCATTACTCGCGTCCAAAGACAAAGTATCTTCTATTATGAAAGATGCAGGCTTTGAACGTGCTGCATTGATCAAAGCTATAAAAGAACTTCGCGGAGGATCAAAAGTTACTGACCAGAATGCTGAAGCAAAGTATAAATCGCTTGAGCGTTACTCTAAAAATCTAAACGACCTTGCTAAGGAAGGCAAGATCGATCCGGTGATTGGTCGCGATGAAGAGATCAGACGTGTGCTGCAAATTCTTTCACGCAGAACAAAAAACAATCCTATACTCTTAGGTGAACCTGGTGTTGGTAAGACAGCCATCGTTGAAGGTATGGCGCAACGTATCGTGGATGGTGACGTACCGGAAAATCTGAAAGATAAAATCCTGGTGTCGCTGGATATGGGTTTGCTTGTAGCAGGTGCTAAATATAAAGGTGAGTTTGAAGAACGTTTAAAAGCTGTTATCAAAGAAGTAACAGACTCTAACGGACAAATTATACTCTTCATTGACGAGATCCACACCTTGATTGGTGCCGGTGGCGGAGGTGAAGGTGCTATGGATGCTGCTAATCTGTTGAAGCCTGCACTTGCCCGAGGAGAACTCCATGCTATAGGTGCCACCACGTTAAAAGAGTATCAGAAATATATAGAGAAAGACAAAGCACTTGAACGCAGGTTCCAGTCTGTAATGGTAGATGAACCTTCTGTTGAAGACAGTATATCTATACTTCGTGGTATAAAAGATAAATATGAACTGCACCACGGTGTGCGTATTAAGGATGATGCCGTTATAGCGTCAGTCGAATTATCGAGTCGCTATATCAGTGATCGTTTCCTTCCGGACAAAGCTATCGACCTGATGGATGAAGCTGCATCCAAGTTGAGACTTGAGATGGACTCTCTGCCGGAAGAACTCGATGAGCTGAATCGTAAGATCATGCAACTCGAGATCGAGCGTGAAGCTATACGCAGAGAAAGAGATCGCGAGAAGGAGGCTACATTAAGCAAAGAGATCGCTGAACTCTCCGAACAACGGAATTCACTCAAAGCAAAATGGGAAAGCGAAAAAGAAGTTGTTCACGGCATACAGAAAGAAAAAGAGAATATAGATAAACTGAAGTTCGAAGCGGAACAAGCCGAGAAGGCGGGTGACTATGGAAAAGTTGCCGAGATACGCTACGGTAAAATTACCGAAGCCGAAAAACGTCTTAATGAATTTCAGTTGAAGATGAAAGAAATGCAAGGCGAAAAAACCTTGCTGAAAGAAGAGGTTGACAGCGAAGATATAGCAGAGGTTGTAGCGAAGTGGACCGGTATACCTGTCTCCAAAATGCTGCAAAGCGAGCGGGATAAATTGCTAAACCTTGAAGAAGAATTGAGCAGACGTGTTGCAGGACAGGAAGAAGCAATACAGGCATTGAGTGATGCCGTTCGCAGAAGCCGTGCGGGCTTACAGGATCCGAAACGTCCTATAGGTTCATTCATCTTTATGGGTACAACCGGTGTTGGTAAAACTGAATTATCGAAAGCATTGGCTGAGTATCTCTTTAATGATGAAAACTCGATGGTGCGTATCGATATGAGTGAGTACCAGGAACGCCATAGTGTAAGTCGTTTGATTGGTGCGCCTCCCGGATATGTAGGATACGATGAAGGTGGACAGCTAACTGAATCGGTTCGCAGAAAACCATACTCGGTAATTCTGCTGGACGAGATTGAGAAAGCACATCAGGATGTCTTCAACATTTTGTTACAAGTACTGGATGATGGCCGGTTAACAGATAATAAAGGTCGCGTTGCCAACTTCAAGAACACGATCATTATCATGACCACCAATATAGGTTCGCACATTATACAGGAGAACTTCGAAAAGATTACAGACGAGAATTACTTTGACATACTGGAGAACACGAAAGATGAAGTGTTCGACTTGTTGAAGAAATCAGTTCGACCTGAATTTGTGAACCGCATTGACGAGATCATCATGTTCAGACCTTTGAGCAGAAAAGATGTTCGCAAGATCGTAGATATACAGGTTAACCTGGTGTGCAAGCGCCTGGATGAATCTGGTATAAAACTGGAAATAACCGATGCCGCCCGCGAGCGCTTATCGAAACTGGGATTCGACCCGCAATTCGGAGCACGTCCGCTGAAGCGTGTGTTCCAGCGCGAGATTCTGAACGAGTTATCGAAACAAATATTGGCAGGCAAGGTTCATAAGGATTCCATTATCCTGATAGACCTCCGTAACGACACGGAATTTACCTTCGAGAATATAGAAAATGCTGAACTCGTAAGCTAAAAAATAAAGAGCCACATACCGCGGCTCTTTTTCTTTGAATATAATTATTAATGGGCTATACAATATGAACCAAGTATACCCGTCTTATGTTATACAATCAGGTTTAAGGATTGGTAATCCCGATACTTTTCTCAATCGGGATGAAGTTGGTATGAGGGGTTTGGTTTAAGCCCCGGGGTGGTTCCCGGGGCTTTTCTTTTTTATTTACATTCTAATTTCCGTACCCATCATTTTGCGTAAGCCCTGTGTTGATGTTACGCTCGCGCTGAGGTATAGGAAAAACAAGTTTGGGAGCATCAAACGACAAGCTTCCAACAAAACCTTGTGTGCGTTTAATGTCATGAATCCGATGGCCTTCAAAAGCAAGTTCCAGATGCCTCTCCTTCAGAATATCCTCAAGGGTTAGTGTCTCCGCATCCAGATCAGGAAGCTCAACTCTGCTTCGTACTGTATTTACATCCTCTGCAGGTGTTGCTCCTTCAGCAGTTTCCAGGCGGAAATTAGCTTCTGCGCGGGTCAGGTACATTTCTGCCAGGCGAAGTATATTAAGGCTTCCAAATTGATTCTTCCACTTGCCGGTACGCTCATCATCATAGAACAAGGAAAGACGCTCATCTCCTTCTTCGTACAGATCGAAGTGCGCCTGCTCGATATATATATCACCACGTCCACCATAATCAGAAGATGCAAAGAACGTGTTCATGTTATTTATACCATCCTGCGTAGTTACCTGGATGGAGAAAATATCTTCTGCTGAAGTTCCCGGAGAGGTGAGATTGAAAATATCTTCATAATTCTCTTCCAGTTCAAAACTACCTTCTGTAATTACCTGGTTTGCATAATCGCGCGCCAATGTATATTCATTCTGCATAAGATATACTCTTGAAAGCATACCCAAGGCAGCAAAACGACTGGCAAAAAATCCATTATCATCAGGCAGTAATGTCGATGCGTCCTCTAGGTCTGCTATAACCTGAGTATATACACCCGCCACAGTACCTCTGCCTATTTTGTCATAGGCATTTTCAAGTATTGTGGGTGTTAAAACAATCGGCACTCCCGGATTAGCAGAAGGATCTCCATCTGTCCATGTACGTGAGAATGTTCTTACCAGTTCG
>CAMLLI010000192.1 GCA_946480685.1 uncultured Flammeovirgaceae bacterium
TTCTTCTTCAGTTCAACCACGCCTTTCAGATCGCCTTGCTTACCTGACATTCCGAATACACCTTCTGTAATAACAAGTATACCACCACCGGTTTCGTCAGCCAGTTTGGTAGCACGCTGAAGTTGTTTCTCCAGGCTTTCCATGTCGTTGTGAGTATATACGAAGCGTTTACCCATGTGCAGGCGAACACCATCGATGATACATGCATGCGACTCCGCATCATATACTATAACATCTTTACGATCTACCAATGCATCAATGATAGAGACTACACCCTGATAGCCGAAGTTCAGAAGCATAACATCTTCTTTCATTATAAACTCCGCGAGCTGACGCTCGAACTCCAGGTGGTGAACAGAGTTACCCGACATCATACGCGCACCCATCGGTAAACCTAAACCGTATTGAGCAGCAGCGTCTGCATCAGCCTTGCGCACTTCAGGATGGTTCGCTAATCCCAGGTAGTTATTCAAACTCCAGTTCAGGACATTCTTACCATTGAATTTCATGCGTGGACCGATCTCTCCTTCCAGCTTAGGGAAAAAGAAATAATCATCCGGAAGATGAGAGTACTTGGCCAGCGGACCGGCCTCCATTCTTAGCTTGTCAAATAAATCTACCATTTCTCGATCTGTTAATTGCCGGCAAAAATAAGGAAAAAACATAAATATGCTTCCCCCATCACTTACCGGAATGCCCTTATAAGTTGCTTTAAAAGCCTTAGATTTGTTTAAATTCTTACAAATGGAAGCTATTCGCCATAATTACAGTACGGAAAGAAGTTGTATGACTAACATCTGTCATAACAAATACTTGTGTTTTTACCGCTCTTTTTCTGAAATGTGTGCAGGCTTCTGAGTCTCAATCCTATATTTTAAGCTATGTCTTCAATTAAAAAAATACTTGTTGCTAACCGCGGTGAAATTGCTTTACGCGTAATGCGCTCGGCACGTGAACTCGGAATAAAAACGGTTGCCGTATATAGCGAAGCCGATCGCCATGCACTGCACGTGCGCTTTGCCGATGAAGCGGTTTTTATAGGCCCGCCTCCTTCTTCGGAATCATATCTGCGCATGGAGAAAATTATTGACGCGGCACGCAAAACCGGAGCCGATGCTATACATCCTGGTTATGGTTTCCTTTCGGAGAATGAAGACTTCGCCAAGCTGGTAGAAGATGAAGGTCTCATCTTTGTAGGACCATCTGCAAAAGCCATTGAACTGATGGGAAGTAAACTTGCTGCGAAAGCTGCTGTCGCAAAATTCAATGTGCCGTTGGTGCCGGGTACGAGCGAACCGATCACCGATGTAAACAATGCCAAGAAGATTGCTTCTGAAATCGGTTACCCGGTGCTGATCAAAGCAAGTGCCGGTGGTGGCGGAAAAGGTATGCGCATTGTTGAAGACGAAAAAAGTTTCGAGGAACAGATGGAGCGTGCTATCAGTGAAGCTACATCTGCCTTTGGTGATGGCTCTGTATTTATAGAGAAGTATATTACAAAACCACGTCACATCGAATTTCAGATCTTTGGCGACAAGCATGGAAATGTAGTACATCTCTTCGAACGTGAATGCTCCATCCAGCGAAGACACCAGAAAGTTGTAGAAGAAGCTCCCTCCGCTATACTTACTCCCGAAAAACGCAAAGCGATGGGTGAAGCTGCGATCAACGTAGCGAAGTCATGCGGTTATTATGGTGCCGGAACCGTTGAGTTCATCCTCGATGACAAACTGAATTTCTATTTCCTGGAAATGAATACACGCTTGCAAGTGGAGCACCCGGTAACAGAAGAAATTACCGGTCTTGATCTTGTGAAGCTGCAAATCAAAATAGCAGAAGGTAATCCTATACCTTTCAAACAAGAGGAACTGAAAATAAACGGACACGCTGTTGAAGTACGGGTATATGCGGAAGATCCGTCCAACAATTTCTTACCCGACATCGGCACACTGCAAACCTATAATCGTCCGCAGGGACATGGTATACGTGTGGATGACGGTTTCGAACAAGGCATGAGTATACCGTTCTACTACGATCCGATGATCGCCAAACTTATATGCCATGCCGAAGATCGTGCCGGTGCGATCGAAAAAATGATTCGCGCTATAGATGAATATGAGATCACGGGGCTTGAGACAACACTCGGCTTCTGCAGGTTTGTTATGCAGCACGATGCATTCCGCTCTGGTAATTTTGATACACGCTTTGTTGAAAATTACTTTAAACCAGCATCACTTCAACCAGAAGCGAACGAAGATGAAGAACTCATTGCATCGCTGCTTGCTACTACGCTAATGAATGGCAACGGAAAAGCAGCAGAAGAAACTACGATTGCTGTACCGGTAAGCAAGTGGAAGAAAAATCGTCTTTGATTCCGAACAATCCGACAAGAGTATATATTCAAAAATATAACGAGACACTATCGATAACCGAATGGCAGAAATTATACCGATTCGTCCTTGGCGCTATAATCACGAACTATCACAACGTATAGATGAACTTACTTCTCCGCTCTTTGATGTAGTAACGGAAAAGCAGCGGGCCGCACTCTATCAGAATCCTTATAACAGTATACATCTGTCGGTACCGAAACCACCGTATGCAGCCGACCGTGCCAGTCTCTTACTGGAAGAATGGAAACAGAAAGGCGTTATCCTGCAAGATAAATTACCAGCTATCTATGTATACTATCAATACTTCAAAGTACAGGGTATAGCGAAAGAGTTTTGTCGCAAAGGATTTATCTGCCACATACGCACCTACGACTGGGACGAAGGTGTTATTCTGCGCCATGAGAATACCATTCCGAAATCCGTTAATGATCGTATCGAACTGCTGGAAAAGATAGAACTTCATGCCAGCGCAACGCATGGGCTATACACAGACGACTCGTTCACACTGGAGAAGTATATGGATGAAGCAATTCAAAGTCCGCTATACGAAACAGAAGATTACCAGGGCGTACGCGATGTACTCGCAGCGATACACGATAAAGGCGTGATACAACAGTTTCTGAATTTCATCGAACCCAAGACGATCATTCTGGCTGATGGTCACCATCGCTACGAAGGCTCGCTATACTATAAACACAAGCAACAGGAACAAAACCCGTTGCATACCGGTAAAGAAGGATATAACTATCACCTGATGTATCTTACCAATACCGAGTCAGATGATCTCAAGATTTTACCAACACACCGGTTGATACACGGTATAGCAAACTTTAACGAAGAAACTATACTTAAAAAACTCGAAGAAGATTTCATCATCAAGCCGATTGAAGATGCCGATACGATTAACGAAATCATAGTGGGTAAACCGTGGGCCTTCGGACTTATCTTCCAGGAGAACGCCTATAAGATCAGGCTCAAACCTGAATCATTACCAAAAATCAAATGGCATTTCCCCGATGTAGTAAAGGCGCTTGACCTTACGGTGATGCATTACTTTGTTATAGAGAAAGCCTTGGGTATACCGGGTAAAGAACAACGTGCTTCTGAGAATATATCATTCGACAGGAGCTTTTCGGATTGTCTCAATAAAGTAATACAAGGTAAAGCACAGCTTGCCATCATCACGAACGAGGTATCGATCGAAGACATCAAGAAGGTTTGCGCAAGTGGCTATACCATGCCTCAGAAGTCAACCTACTTTTATCCCAAAGTAATTGGCGGATTTTTATTCAGCACCATTAAAGAAAACGAATTTTCAACACCGGTATATTCTCCTTTTTAGTTATGGCTACACAACGTTCCATCATCCTGGCATCCAGCTCTCCGCGCAGACAATACCTGATGAAAGAAGCGGGCTTTACCTTCACAGTTGAAAAGCCCGATGTGGAAGAAGACTTTCCGGCTACATTACCGGCAGAGCAGGTAGCGCGTTATCTCGCGGCTAAAAAAGCAGAGTACTTTCGGTTGAAGATGCACGATGAAATTATTGTTACTGCAGATACGGTGGTGATCCTGAACAACACCATCATGAACAAACCACAGGACCGTACTGAAGCTATAAAGATGTTGTCTGATCTCTCCGGACAAACACACAAAGTAATGACCGGTGTATGCATTCTCTCCCAAGAACGCGAAGAGACTTTTGATGATACAACGGAAGTAACTTTTGTAAAACTTACGCCCGCTGAAATTGAGTTTTACGTGGATACCTATAAGCCTTACGACAAAGCCGGTGCTTACGGTGCGCAAGACTGGATTGGTATGGTAGCCATCGATAAAATAACCGGCTCGTACTTTAACGTGATGGGACTCCCAATCCACAAAGTATACCAGCACCTAAAGAACTGGTAGATGAAGAAAATATGGAAGTACCTCACGAATCACGTCAAGCATGATTTCGAGTGGAAGCACTACCTGTTCGTAGCCATCTTTCTTTCAATCTGTCTCGCAGTAAACTATACCTATGATGTTGAAGACAGTATACTCGACAACATGACGGGTACTACCAAGCTCGTTACTTACTTTGCGTTCTTTGCACTCGCGTACTATACGGTACTGATCTCAGTTTCCATATTCAAAAGCGAAAGATCGTTTTGGAGTAGCAAAACGTTTCACATCAAAAGTATACTTGTAATTTTTGTACTGGCCCTCGACAAGAGTGCTCCTTTTCTGAGACCTGTCTTAACGCAGCTGTTTGCACCTGAGCTGTATATATGGGTATATAAAGTAAGCGTTAACCTCATCAGTGTCGTCACCATTATCATTCCCTTATTGCTATACTATTTCCTGTACGACCGGGAAGAGAAACACATCTACGGACTAAGACCGCAGCATTTTGATACCCGTCCCTATTTTACCATGCTGGGCATTATGTTGCCGCTGATTATAGCAGCATCGTTCCTTCCTTCATTCCTAAAGCAATACCCGATGTATCGCGGGGCCGGAGCGGCTCAGTACCTGGGTATATCGGAATGGATCACGGTAGTCTCTTATGAGCTTGCCTACGCGATTGATTTTATTTCTGTAGAATTTGTATTCCGTGGATTTCTCGTCATCGCCTTTATGTCTCATACCGGCAGAAACGCTATATTGGCGATGGCTGCAGTGTATTGCTTTTTACATTTTGGCAAACCGGCAGGGGAAGCTATCAGCTCTATCTTCGGTGGGTATATATTAGGAGTTATAGCCTATGAAACCAGGAGTATATGGGGCGGGATTATTGTGCATGTGGGGATTGCGTGGTCGATGGAACTTGCTGCGTATAGTCACGACCTGTGTAAAAGTTAACCACAAATTTATTCTATCTGATCATCAGTATCATCCGAAATATTTTCCAATCGAGAATGGAAAATATCACCCCGCCTTATACATTTGTGACACCTAACCAGCAACCGCACCTGTTAATGCTATACAAGCAGAAAAATATTAGCTCCAATTTTAACAGTTATTCATTATATAAAACAAACTTAATCTTATGACAACAAAGAACATCTTTAGTTTCCTTTCGGTTGTGTTTTTTCTTTTTCTAGTATCCTGCCAGGATGACGCAGAAGTTCAAAGAAAAGAAACAACAACTATAAATTCTTCCGCAGGTAAATCTGCCTCTGCGAGAGTTGGCAATCATGATTACTGGTATTTTTTCAGAGGCGATGGCTCTGCAAATATACGTTATGCATATAGCGACAATGGCACTACCTGGGGTGGTAATGTAGCTCTCAACAATGGTGCACAAACGAGTACAGGTGTTGGTGCTGCCTATTTTAATGGAAAATTTATTGTAGTATATAAAGGCGCGAGTACAAACAACATTTTCTATTCCTACAGCACGGACGGTTTAAATTGGCTGGGTAATACTCAAATACCTTCTGCAGCAACAGATAACAGACCTACCTTAGCAATCTGGAGAAACAGATTATGGGTCTTTTATAGTGGAGTAAATAATGATGAAATATGGTATATGAGTAGTACCGACGGCACTAACTGGTCATCACCTAACTATATATACTACCCGGGCCAAGTAACTGACAAGGCCAGTGGCCCTGTGGAAGTCCTAGTAAATCGTTCCTTCTCGCTGGATGATGCTATTACGCTTTTTTATAGTCATTCGTCCGATGGGTACCGGATAAAAACCAGGTATGCTACGCTTGAGAATGCAGGTAACATTACGTTTACAGGTAGTGCCGAAACTGTCACAGGCTGTGACGGATTACCTATCACCACGAATGCAGGAGTTTCGGCCGCATTGTTTAACGGCTTCACATATATAGCTTATAAGAGTTTTGATAACAACAGATTAAACATTATAAAGAGACGAGGTTGCGCACCTACGTATGATATTGTTTTCTGGGCGAATTCCAACACAAGTGATCAGCCAAGTCTTATTTCTAAAAACAACAAATTGACTGTCATATACCGGGGACAGAGTACATCACCAATTAAATACTCTTACTCCACAGATGGACAAAATTGGTCAGGCAATGTTAATGCGGCAGGTGACACTCGTAATGGAGGTCCCTCTTTCCTGCTAGAATAAGGTAGTAGGTATTCATTAGAACATAGAAACGCTCGCAAGACGTTTCTATGTTCAATCCTTCGGGTTATACAGTATGACATTAAGGAACCTATATTCAATAAGGCTGCATATAGTTGTTTTTCAGGTCGAATATATGTAAACCAAAACTGGCTCTGCGTTAACCATTAGTCCCATTGTATTTGCGGCAATCCACCCCGCAATCTTTGCGCGTGTCTATTCGCTTTACAAAAGCTTAATTACTAAAACTATAATATAAACAAACCTAATTTATGAAAACAAGAAACACCGTTAGTTTGCTTTCGGCCGCACTTTTCCTTTTTCTATTGTCTTGTCAGGATGATGCGGAATTTCAAAATAAAAAGACAACAACCTCTGTAAACTCTTCAGAAGATAAATCTTCTGCTGGGAGAGTTGGCAATCACGACTACTGGTATTTTTTCCGAGGCGATGGCTCTGCAAATATACGTTATGCCTATAGCGATAATGGAACTACCTGGGGCGGTAATGTAGCTTTCAACAATGGTGCACAAACAAGCACGGGTGTTGGCGCGGCTTATTTCAACGGCAAGTTTATTGTAGTGTATAAAGGTAATAGTACAAACAATATTTTCTATTCTTACAGCTATGATGGAACTAACTGGCAAGGAAATACACAGATACCTGTAGTCGCAACGGATAATAGGCCTACACTTGTAATTTGGAAAAGTAAGTTGTGGGTATTTTTTAGTGGTGTAAGTAGTGATGATGTGTGGTATATGAGCAGTACCGATGGCACAAATTGGTCTTCAGCAACTCGAGTTGATGACGGTTCACTTATTGCAACGGCAAGTGGTCCCGTTGAAGCTGTAGTTGATCCTAGTGG
>CAMLLI010000193.1 GCA_946480685.1 uncultured Flammeovirgaceae bacterium
CTTTAGTTTGATACGGAAGAGGAAGCGGTCGAGCTGTGCTTCGGGTAAACGATACGTTCCTTCCTGTTCGATCGGGTTTTGGGTAGCGATCACAAGGAAAGGAAAATCCATCGGGTAGGTGGTACCATCAATGGTAACCTGCTTTTCTTCCATCACCTCAAACAAAGACGATTGCGTTTTGGCCGGAGCGCGGTTGATCTCATCGATCAGCACCAGGTTAGCAAATACAGGTCCGCGGTTAAAGGTAAACTCCGAAGTTTTCATGTTGAAAACAGAAGTACCCGTTACATCGGTTGGCATCAGGTCGGGCGTAAACTGAATACGGGAGAAACCTACCGACAGCGATTTGGCCACCAGCTTCGCGGTAAGTGTCTTCGCTATACCGGGCACACCTTCCAGGAGTATATGACCCCCGGTAAATATACCGGCCAGCAGAAGATCAATGGTGCTGTCCTGTCCTACAACAGCTTTGCCGATTTCACGCTTGATGCGTCTTACGCGTTGGTTAAGCTGATCAATTTCCTGTTGCAGTAAATCTTCAGGTTGCTCAGGTTGAATGTTTAGGTCTTCCATAAATATATAGCTGTAACTTATTTACAGTGTTTGTAAAAATTTTCAATAGCGTTGTACAACCCAACCAGTTTGTCAATGGCGGTGTTGTATTGAGCGTTTCGTTCGATCTGGTTATACTGATCGTAGATGCTCTGTATCTCTGCGATGTTTACTTTCGATTTCTCGGCCAGCCGGGCAATCTGTATCTCGGGTGCCATTTGTGTATGAATACCATACCGTGCGCGAATGAAATATTGAAAGTACTTCATTTTTTTACGGGCAATGTCCAGGTGATTCTGATTCTGGTAGTGCAGTGCTGAAACAAGCTTCACAAACTCCAGTGAGGTGTTTGCTTTTTGCTCCAGTACCGGTATAACCCGTTGTGTGCGTTTGGCAGCAAAGAATATATATAGCACCACGGCCGCCAGCATCATCCACCACGCATATTTCAGTGCGGGCTGGTTGAGTATGAAATATAGCGGACTGATGTCCGGATTGTTGTTGCCCGTAAATGATACTTTACTGTATTCGTCCCAGAGTATATTCTCTCCATGCAGGTGCGAGAATACACCGGACGCATACTCGGCTTTATCGGGTTTGATGAGGAAGTAATTGGTAAATACCAGCGGGTTGGTGTGCAGGTATATATGTCCTTCGCCATGCTTAAATTTCAGGAAGTTGACATAGCGCGGATCCTGGTATCCCAGCGGTACCAGCGATTTGGTTGAATCGCAGAACATGCGGGTGTTAAACGAGTTCCAGTAATATTTCATGTCATCGCTCATGAAACGATACTGATAGGTATATCCGCTTTCGGTGTGCAGCGTGTCGTGGTAGAAGTTCAGCGTTGCCGTTTTAACAGAATGTTCTTCCAGCGTTATGTCTTCGTTACACTCGTTTACATATATACCGACAATGTTTTCAGGAAGCTCTATGCTGGCAATAAAGGCATCGTTACCTTTCTGTATAAAGTCCAGCAGCGCCTGCGCATCGCGTTGATTCAGGTGCAGGCTTTGTCCTATAAATACATAGTCGGTCGGACTACTGCCGATGCTGTCCAATACCTCGTGCAGGGGTTTGCGATTGCTATAGATAAAATGATCTTCATCGCGGTAGCTTCGCAGTATTTGTTTGATGAACGATGTTCCGTACGGTTGATCACTTCCTGCTTTGTAATCTTCATACCACTGGTAATGCTTTTTATCATCATCCCCGAATATAAAATATAGCAGGAGCAATACACCCAGCACCGCGAAAAGTATAATAATGGTTCTGTTCTGCTTCACGATGCCTTCTGCTTATTTAATTTCTGATGGAGGTTTTCAAATTCAGCAAACAGTTGCTGGTATAGTTCGGTGGTAAGCCGGTGTTCGCCATACCAAACCTGTTCGTAGGCGAGGGTTAGTTTTCTTACCTCCTCATAATAAAAGTCTTTGCTGGAAAGTTCGGAAAGATAATCGTGGTTGGTCTTGTCTTTTTTCCAAAGGATAACGCCTTGTTCGTTCAATTCCTTGAGCAACCCGAGGAAATATAGTCTTACCGCCAGGCGATAGTTGCCATCCGCAATAGTTTTGCGTAATAATGAATTTACATCGAGGTCTTCAATGTTTTCAACGTGGGTAGAAGTATCTGTATCACCGGTGATCACTCGCTTGGGAGAACCGGGCTTTATGTTTTTAGTAACCGCATAGAGTATAAAAAGGATTACGCCAATGATGCAGACGTAAGCTAACACGCGCAGTATATCGCTGTTCCAGTTGCCGAACGACATCGGTTCGCGCGAATCTGATTCTTGTTCTTTCTCGGGTTCAGGTGGCTCTTCGTTATAGTCGGTGTCGCCTATAATTTTCTTCCATTTCTTTTCGTCAAACTTTTTAACGGGCAGTTTTTCTTCCTGGTATTGTTTGGTCTGCGACAATTCCTCTGGCGCTTTCAACGTGTGGGGTACTGCTTGTTCCTCGCCACTGTCACTATATTCATCGTAATTATATTCGTTGTCGGTGTCAGTAGTGGTAGTAGTGGTGGTGTCTACTACTACGAATTCCAGTTCCCCGGTTTCTGTTCCGGTATATACAACGGAGTCGGCATCCTGCGCTGCTACCATTACGCACGAGCAAAACAGTATTATCAATAATGAAACTATATATTTCATGCCTTACTGTTTTTGGAGAGTCGCGTGCCTACAAGGGCAATGGATTTTTTGAGATGCTCTGCATCCGCAGTTTCCTTCAATGAGAAATACTGGTATGCTGCACAAGCTGTGAGAATGGGTACGATCAGATTGAAAGCAAAGGTCTTGATGAATAACTCTATAAAGTGAATGATGCCTTTGGACCAGACATCGGTATCGGCAAAGTTCCATTGCAGTATAGATGTATACATATAGATGAGCGGAGCCGACAGTACCAGCAGGAACGAGAAGGTAATGAGCAGCAGGATCATCTGTAATCCCATAACCTGACCGAAGTTGGCACCGGCCAGGCGCCAGGTTTCACCAAAGGCACTGAACAGATTTTTTTCTTCGGTAAGCTGTGTAAATCCGTAGAGCATAAACAATATATAGCAGAACACCAGGAAGAAAATGCCCCAGTAGCCCAAGTATACCATTCCGAATATGGCTGCCGTGATAATTATGGTTTTACCGAATGCCAGGATTGAAAATTTTATTTTCGTGTTCTTCGATTCAGCATCCACAATCATCATTACGCGGTATAGTATTACTGACGTGCCGGCTGTGTTGATGATCAGCGATGTGAGGTCTGGTGTTTTTAATCCGTAGTACATATCGCTGAGAAGCTTGAGCCACCAGTCTTCCTCATAGAAGGGAATATAAAATTCAACTTCGAAGATGAACCGCGCGATGGTCATCGCTAACGATGCTATAAATAACCAGGAGAGAAGTTTGTTGGCGTGTCGCTTATAGAAGAGCAACGCATCCTTCATAATGTCTGCATTGTTCTTTACACGGTCGAAGAACGTTGGCTCCTGCAAGCTTGGCGGAAGTCGGACTTCTTCCAACGGAACTTCAAATCCGTTTTTCGATTTCCACCATGGGTATAGTACAAAGTAGCCGATGATGAACGCGGCAGACAAGAGTATAAGAAAGAAGCGAAGTATATCCGGTACTTCGGTATAGCGCGTAAGGAAACTTTCAATGATAGCCGCCAGCACAAATATAGGGGTGATGCCGAGCATCAGTTTTAACGAACGCATAGCCGAAAGCTGAAACGCCTGCAAACGCGAATAAGTGCCCGGAAAGATAAGTCCTGAACCGAGTGTTAAACCGGCTCCGCCTGCCAGGATGATCGATGATATTTCCAGTGTGCCGTGTAGCCATATCGTTAGGGCAGACTCGGCTGCGAGTCCTCGTTCAATGAAGAAGAACTGGAAGCAGCCTACCATGATGCCGTTGTATAAAAGTATAGCGAGTGTACCAATGGCCAGGAAGACTCCGAACACATACGTGCGGAAGGCCACCATCAGGTTGTTGAAAGTAATGCCAAGAAACATATCTACCTGGTGTCCCTTTTTATATACCGCCATCGGGTCGCCTTTTTCAATGTTCTCTTTGGTCATGGATACATAACTTTCTCCGAGAATGGTGCTGGCAAACTGTGGATCTTTCAGCGAGGAGAATACACCGATGCAGGCTGCCATTAAAAAAACGATCAGCGATATCAGCATCTGTTTTTTGGAGAAGAGTATAATCTGCGGCAGTTCATCCATCCAGAACAAACGGAATTGGTTTTTCTTGTCCTTCCGGTTACTATAGATGATTGAGAAGTATTCGCGAGCAATCTTGTTAAGGTAAACGCGTACGGAACGGTTCTGATAGTAGGTGCGTGAATAGGACAAGTCGTCTACTACCTGTGTAAAAAGATTGGAAAGCTTTTCTGGATCTTTAACGGGACTTTTGAGAAGCGTTTCGGATTCGAGCCACTTTTCTTTATTTTGAGCGATGAAACGGGTTTCCTTCATGAATGGGTGAAAATATTGCTTTAAGATCAAAAAATGAAGAACATAGAAATTAAAACTACGCAGAATGTAGTGTTGGAATATGAACTTGCAGATTTACGCGATCGCATTCTCGCCTTTTTGCTGGACCTGATCATTCTTGTTGTTGGTCTTTTAATATTATCCGGTGTTGGCTTCGGTATTTTAGGCTTTACCGATACCGTGGCGGGCGTGTACTCTATTTTCCTTTTTTGCATTTTTATCTTCTATTCCTTAGCATTTGAAGTGCTGAACAACGGACAAAGCCTCGGTAAAAAAGCGCTGCGCATCCAGGTGATCAAAACGGCCGGTGGACAAGCTACATTTTCGGACTATGCTGCACGGTGGGTTTTTCGCATGATCGATATTTACTTTTCGCTCGGAGGTATAGCTTCTATACTTGTAGTGTCTTCTGCCAAGGCACAACGCATTGGTGATATAGTTGCCAATACAGCGGTGGTAAAGCTGGTGCCAAAAATGGATTTGAACTTGCGTGATGTGCTGGCCATTCATTCCCGCGAATCGTACAAACCGGAATATCCGCAGGCCAAGCAATTGCAGGAAGAAGATGTACTGGTGATCAAGAAGACTCTGGACCGTTACCGGAAGTTCAGCAACGATGCGCATGAAGAAGCTATACATTTACTCGCGGATCGAGTAAAACAGGTACTCGGCGTTGAAAATATATACCCTGACGATCGCAGATTCCTGCAGGCGATCTTACAGGATTATGTTGTTCTGACACGATAACGTTGCTGTTCAGCAGGAGCAATTCCGACTACGGCTTAACTCCATTCCGGTAATGATAATTTTTGATTACCTTCAGGTATTGGAGCACGTGGTTTGACATGTGCGATAAAATCCCTCCATCAACCCTGTAATTTTATGAAAGCATATTCGTCATTTATTATCCTCTTATTGATTGCATTCGCTATGGATACACAAGCTCAAACAACATTAAAGGTTGGCGACAAGGCACCCGATTTTACCGCGAAAGATCAGGATGGAAAAACGATATCGCTGCATGACTATAAAGGCAAGAAAGTAATCCTGTATTTCTACCCAAAAGATCAAACTCCGGGCTGTACACAGGAAGCCTGCAACCTGCGCGATAATCAGGCAACACTGCAGAAGTCGGGCTATACTACCATTGGTATAAGCACGGATGATGTTGCGTCTCACAAGGAGTTTCAGACCAAATATAGTCTGCCATTCCCATTGGTAGCAGATGTTGATAAAACGATCAACCAGAAGTATGGTGTATGGGTAGAGAAGGAACGCGATGGTAAGAAATATTTCGGCACTGCGCGTACTACATTTCTTATTGATGAGAAAGGTATAATTACCAGCATCATTGATAAGGTCGATACACAGCAACATGCCGAACAAATCCTGAAGCTATAGTAACTATATAGCAATATTACGAAGGCGCCTGCTGCTCAAACCATGCAAGTGCTTTCGCTTCGTAGCGCTGTACCCAGGCTCCCTTTTCAAAATTATACTCAAACGAGTCGTGCGGGTGAAGTAAAGCCGCACGTTGTTTTTCTGCTTCGTATGCTTTCGCAAGCTCCGGGTGAGCACGCAGATAATCACGAAACGCCAGGTGACGTCTGATCTGCGGAGAAGTATATTCGAAGCCGTGCACGTGCACTTCCCGTATACCCGCTGCGTTCGTGAGTGTACAAAAACGTCTGCCTGCTATACCAAACTCGCCATGCCATATATACCCGAGTGCTTTTATCAATGCAGATTGTTTGTCAAGCGCATCAATACTTTTTACAATTGGTAAAAGGTCAATCACGGGTTTGGCTGCCAGGCCGGCAACTGACGTAGAACCAATGTGTTCAACCTTCAGAAGATTATTCCCCAACGCAGTTGCCAACCGGTCCGCTTCATAATTTGCACGCACGGGCCATTGGGAATCGTGTGGTACGATATATACCGCGTGACGTTCTGGTTGATTCATTCTGCTGACAAAATAAAATTGCTACTATATAGAATCAATATTTAATTTTTCTCCGTCCGCCTCCAGGTGCTTTAACTTCTCCGGATCCACCACGGTGTTTATCTCGTATATTCTTCCGTCACCGGGTGCTATCCCCAAGATCTGGCAGGTAATCAGTTTGTCTCCGTAGTAGTATAGCAGCGCAGGTTGATGGTTGATCTTTGCGGCCACAATGGTATTGGTGCGATGGAAACGATGATGGATAAGCATAAGCAATTCGGAAACTTCGTGTACACCCATGCAGCTTTTGCGTACCACCCGAAGCTTGCCGCCATCCGCATAGAAAGATATATCTTCTGCCAGAATCGTTTCAAGTGTTTGTGTATCGCGTGAACGTATCGCATTTATATACTTTTCCAGGAAGCTGAGCTGTACCTGGTCGGCTGCCGATGCTTTGCGTTGCAGGTTTAGTTCTTCCAGTTTTGCTTTCGCACGGCTGAGCAGCTTGCGCGAATGTTCTTCCGTGCTGGATAATACCTCGGCAATTTCCTGGTGCGAGTAATCGAAGCTTTCTTTCAATAGAAATACTGCGCGCTCTTTGGGATTCAATTCCTCCAGTAACACCAGCATAGAGTATGACGCTATATCCCGAAGATTTATATTGGTATCGGCTTCTTCCGTTGCAAAAGGTTCCGGCAACCATACATCACCTACATCTATTTTCTTTCTTCTGTTCTTGATGTTGATGGCGTGATTGATAACCGATTTGATCAGGTAACCTTTTTCGTTCGTAATACCTTCGCGTGGCTCTTCTATATATTTGGAGAGTACATCCTGCACGGCATA
>CAMLLI010000194.1 GCA_946480685.1 uncultured Flammeovirgaceae bacterium
CCCTTGACCGATGCGGGAGGCAATACCTATATTAACCTGTTTGATCAAAGTTCATTTCAACAGGCAGAGATTGTAAAAGGTCCGGGCACCAGCCTATACGGAGCCGGTACCGGAGGTGTATTACTGCTGAAAAATACACCCGCTCAAAGCGGTGCATCTATAGGGGCAACGGTGGGCAGTTATGGTTTGCTGCGATATGATGCACAGGCAAACGTTCACGATGAAAACACCAGCATACGGATAGGCTATGCGCACCAGGAGTCTGACGGTTATCGCCAGCAAACAAAAATGGCGCGCGATGTCATACAGGCGCAAGGGGATTTTACTATACATGAAAAAGGCACACTATCAGCCAACATACTATACTCGGATCTATACTATCAAACACCCGGTGCACTTACGCGACAGCAGTTTGATGCTGACCCTAAGCAAGCGAGACCTTCTGGTGCTGCAGGAGCCGGAGCCGTAGAACAACATGCTACGATCTATAACAAAACGTTTTACTCAGGACTCAGCTATAATTACCGTTGGAACGATAAATGGTCTAACCGCACCGGAGTATATGGAACCGTAACCGAATTTGACAATCCTACCATTCGTAATTACGAACGGAGAGCGGAGCAGGGATTTGGCGGACGAACCAACACACAATACGATTTTACAAAAGGTAAAGTAAATTTCGGGGGCGAGTACCAGCACAGTTTCTCACCGGTAAAAGTATATTTCAACAATGCAGGGCAAATAGGCGCTCTGCAAACCGATGACGAGATCTCGATCAATACTTATTTTGCCTTTGCACAAGCTGAACTTTTTCTTCCGCATAATTTTTTTGTAACGTTTGGCGCAAGTCTCAACAAGTTGAACGTAGACTTTATCCGACTATCGGATGCACCCGCTTTTGAAGCGGATCGAAATTTTGATCTCGTGTTTTCGCCCCGCGTTGCGTTGCTCAAGAAAATAAACTCCGATCTGTCTATACATGCAAGCTATAGCCAGGGATACTCTCCTCCTACCGTGCAGGAACTATATCCTTCAGCAGGATATTTCGATCAAAGTCTTAAACCCGAACGTGGTAACAATATCGAGTTTGGTGTACGTGGAACAGCACTAAGCAAATCATTAACGTTTGATGTTGTTGTGTATAATTTTATCCTCGATGAGACTATCGTTGTGCGCAGGCTCGAAGATTCGGGAGAGTATTTTGTGAACAGCGGAAAAACAAATCAACGCGGTGCAGAAATTCAACTGGCATGGTCGCCTTCTATAGCGCCTCAATCAATGCTGGCTGATTTCAAAATCTGGACAAGCTATACGTTTAATGACTATACCTTCAACAACTACCAGAAAGACGGTGTAAGCTTCGATGGCAATGATCTTACCGGTGTTGCACGGAACATTGGTGTAGCCGGTATAGATGCATCACTGGCAGTTGGCATTTATGTAAATGTTAATTATACCTATACCGACCGCATCCCGTTGAATGACGCGAACACGGAGTATGCCGATAGTTATTCATTGCTCGCAGGGCGTGCCGGCTTCCGTAAAGCGTGGAAAAACTTTTCGCTCGATATATTTGGCGGAGTTGATAATGCTCTTGATGAGAAATATAGTCTGGGTAATGATCTTAACGCCATTGGCGGTCGCTATTATAATGCAGCTCCGGGCATCAACTACTTTGGCGGCATTAAAACCAGCTGGACGTTAGAGTAAATTTGTAATGCACGTTCCGGAAGTTATACAACAAGGTGTAGTATCGCTGCTGAAACAGGAAATTGCTGATACACTTACGCTAAAAGACTTTTCGTTTATCGGTGGCGGCTGTATCAATAACGGAGGTAAACTCACTACATCACACGGCACATATTTTCTGAAGTGGAATGATGCGTCAAAGTTTCTAGAGATGTTTAAAGCTGAAGCAAAAGGTTTAAAACTACTCACGGAAAGTAAAAGCATGTATATACCGGAAGTGATCGGTACAGGCGAAGGAGGATCGTTCCAGTTTCTCGTACTTGAATTTATTGCCGCATCCAATCGCACGCAACATTATTGGCGCGACTTCGGTGTGCAGCTCGCATCGCTGCATCGATGTACATCTACTTCCTTCGGACTCGATCACGACAACTATATAGGTTCACTCACGCAACAAAATACCCCACATACTTCGTGGATCGATTTCTTCATTCATAGTCGCCTGGATGCACAGCTTCGTTTAGCGGAGCAATCTGCGTTGATTGACAAATCGCTTCGCCGGAATTTTGAGACATTATATAAAAAGCTTCCCGACTTGCTCGTCATTGAAAAACCGGCATTGCTACATGGAGATCTCTGGAGCGGCAACATAATGGTAAATCAACACGGAGCACCGGTTCTTATCGATCCTGCGGTATATTATGGCCATCGCGAAATGGACATTGCCATGACGCAATTGTTTGGAGGCTTCAATCCGGAATTTCTACAGGCTTATCATGAATCGTTTCCATTAGCACCAGGCGTGGAAGATCGTCTTCAACTTTATAACCTATATCCGCTGCTCGTGCATGTCAATCTTTTCGGAGGCAATTATCTCGCGCAGGTAAATTCTATTCTCAGAAGATTCATTTAGTGCTTTCTGTATTGTATTTTCGTTCTTCGGATATTGCATATTTCTGTGAGAAAAGACCTGACCCACTGTATCATCTTGTTTCTGTTGCTCGCACAACAGGTACATGCACAAACTTCACCCTTTCGATTTGATCACTATACCATCAAAGACGGTCTCTCGCAATCACAAGCCTATAGTATTTTTCAGGACAGCTTCGGGTATATATGGATCGGTACACAGGATGGACTGAATCGCTTCGATGGAAATGAATTCAAAGTTTTTAAAAACGATCCGTTCGACAGCACCACGCTGACGCATAACTGGGTGTGGACTGTGCAGGAAGACAACGAAGGCAACATCTGGGCTGGTACATTCCAAGGTCTTTGTAAATATATACGCAAAGAGAACAGGTTCATTCAATACTATCACAAGCTTCATGATTCAACTTCGATCAGCGGTAACAGGCCTAACTATATATTGAAAGACAAGAAAGGAAGGTTGTGGATATCATCGTGGGGAAGTGGTCTTAATTTATACCATGCCGAAACGAACACGTTTACCAGTTTCAAGAACGATCCCGACAATCTTCAATCGATCAGCGACAATGCCGTGCGAACGCTGTTCTGCGATAGTCGCGGAACCCTTTGGATCGGCACCTGGAATGGTGGTCTCAATCGTGTTATTGAAGATGAAAAGGGAATACGCTTTCAACGTTTCAATACACAACGCGAATATGGTTTTGAAGGAGGCAATCGCATCACTTCCATAGCAGAAGACAAACAAGGTAATTTATGGATCGGCAGTTACGAAGCGGGTGTAGTGATATATGACCGCGCACAGAATCGATTCGTTACCGTTCCGGATTTTGCACAAAACGATGTAAACAAAATCATTGCTGACAGTAAAGGGAATATGTGGATTGGTACTAACAGTGGTTTATACTTTTATGATAGTCAATCCAGAAGATTTCAGCATTACCAGCACAATCCTTCCAATCCGTTCGGTATCAGCAGTAACTCTATCTATGCATTGCTGGAAGACAGAACGGGTATAGTATGGGCATCCGGAAGTGGACTTGATCTATACGATCCGCACAAAAACGTTTTCCAGCTTTTTCAAAATGAGCAGGGCGATCCAAAAAGTCTGTCGCAAAACATGACCTGGTCGTTCTGTGAAGATGACGAGAAGAATATATGGATCGGTTCAGAGAGTGGCCCTATCAACGTATACAATCCAGAAACAAAAACATTCCGACAAGTAACGATCAGCGACAATAGTGGAAATATAGCTTCGAACATTTACAAGATGGTATACACCGAGGGTATATTCTGGATTGCATCATTCAATGCAGGTCTGGTTCGCTATGAGAAGTATACCGGCAAGACTAAATTTTATCGCGGTGCGCATAATTCTCCACTCGGCAAAATTACCATGATAAATGAATTGATGCTGGATGATGACAATACCTTGTGGATTGGCACGAATGAGAATGGATTATTACACTACGATCCTCAAACGGACAAAGTAATCCAATATCAATCCGATCGTAATGATGAGCATAGCCTGGGCGCCAATTTCATCAACAGTATTTATAAAGATAATAAGGGGAATATATGGATTGGCTTCTGGGGGGGTGGCATGAGTATGTTCGATAAGCATACACAGAAGTTTGTGAACTATCGGCACGATCGAAAAAATGAAAATGGACTTAGTGACCAGGTCGTGATCAGCATCACGCAGCAAAATGATAGTATATATTGGATCTGTACCCATAGCGGCCTCAACAAGCTCAACATCAACACGGGAAAATTTACACACTTCTTCGAGAAAGACGGTCTTGCCAACAACGTGGTATATGAAATGCTCCCGGATGCTCAGGGAAATTACTGGATCAGCACCAATGGAGGCATCAGCCGATTCAACCCCGACACATATACCTTTAAAAACTATACGCAGGAAGACGGGCTTCAGAGCAACGAGTTTAACTCAAACGCTGCGCTGAAAAGTTCTTCCGGAGAATTATACTTTGGCGGTGTTAACGGATTCAATGTATTTAAGCCCGACAGTATACAAGAGAATAAAACTCCACCGCCACTCATCCTGCAGGGATATACTATATTTGACAAATTTTATCAGCCGCGGGAGCACATTGAACTCGATCATGCCGACAACTACATTACGTTTTCATTTGCAGCCCTTGAGTTCTCTGCGCCTGACAAAGTAAAGTATAGCTATATGCTGGAGGGCTTTGATGATGCATGGATAGAAGCCGGCAATAAACGTGAAGCACACTATACCAACCTCGATCCGGGCCACTATACATTTCGTGTAAAGGCCAGCAATGCCGATGGTTATTGGACTGACCCAGGCATTGCAACAACGCTAACCATCCATCCACCATTCTGGAAAGCATGGTGGTTCACGGCACTCATCATCATACTTTCCGCTGCTATTATGTATGCTATACATCGCTATCGGCTGGAGCAGTCGCTGAAGGTAGAGCGACTCCGTAATAAAATAGCGAGTGATCTTCATGATGAAGTTGGGTCAAGTCTCACGCGTATTTCTATATACTCCGACCTGGTGCGCAACGGAGCTGAAGAAACCGAAAGCAAAAATTACCTGAAGGGAATCAGTGATCTGAGTCGCGAAGTAGTTACTACCATGAGCGATATAGTATGGTCTATCGATAACCGGTACGACACGATGGATGCTCTGATTTTGCGCATGAAAGACTTTGCCACAGAATTGCTGCAAGCGCGAAATATAGCGTTCGACTTTCAAGCCACCGGAGTTGACAGCAAGAAAGTTCTTGATCCGGTGTGGAAACAAAACCTGTATCTCATCTTCAAAGAAGCCATCAACAACATTGTTAAGCATGCACACGCTACGGAAGTAAAAGTAGTATTGTCGCTTGACCGTGGTGTGTTCAGCATGTCCATCAGCGATAATGGCAAAGGTGTTCCGCTAAACGGATCGCCGAAAGGTCATGGCTTACGCAATATGAAACGCAGAGCAGAAGCGCTTGAAGGTGAGTTTACATTAGAGAATACCAAAGGAACCACCATTCTGATTATGGCACCGAAACGATAGCCGCTATACTTTTGGTGAAGTAGGTAAAAGAGGCTTATATTCAAATTTATAGTTATACATGCATCCGTTACTACTAAAACAATTTAACAAACTGGAAGCCGACCGGCAAAAACTGTTGCTTGCGCTAACTCCCCTTTCGCATGACGCTATATTGTTTCATGCCCCACCCGGCAAATGGTCAGTCAACCAGATCGTCACACACCTGCTTACATCCGAGAGGCTATCATTACTATATATGCGAAAGAAATCGTTGGGCATTCAGAATGTTGGTAACTCGGGTATACGCGAATCTGTCAAGCTGATGGTACTGAAAGTGTCACAGCGACTGCCGTTAAAGTATAAGGCACCGGGTATATTAGTAGAGCATACTCCCGAAGCTTTACCGCTCCCACAGGCTATTGAACAATGGAATGCCGTGCGAAATGATCTGCGAAAATTCCTGGAAGGAATTGCCGACCAAAACATCCGAAAGATGATCTATAAACATCCCGTTGTTGGTATGCTTGACGTTACGCAAGCGATGGCATTTTTTCATGAACATATACATCACCACTGGCCACAAGTGAAAAGCCTTTTAAAAAAATAGCATCCCGCACTATTGATATTTCATATACCTTACCATCGAACTTAACCCAGCTGTATGAATAAGTATTTTATACTCTTTATTGTAACAATTGTCTCTCTCAACCTGCAGGCGCAAAAGCTGCTCAGTCCAAAGGAATTTCTTGGCTATGAACTGGGCGATCGGTTTACCCGGCACCATCGCGTGGTGGAGTACTATAAGCATGTAGCCGATGCCCTGCCGAACGTTGAGTTCTATCAATATGGAGAAACCTACGAACACCGTCCGCTGATATATGTTGTGATAACGTCTCCGGAAAATTTCCAGAACCTGGAACAGATCCGTCTGAACAACCTTCGTAAAGCGGGCATGACAGACGGCTCGCCTTCTGCCGATAAAAAAGCAATTGTATGGTTAAGCTACAACGTGCATGGCAACGAAGCCAACAGCACGGAAGCATCGATGCAAACGCTATACGAATTGAGTGATCCGCAAAATAAAAAAACACAGGAATGGCTTAAGAACACAGTTGTTATCCTGGATCCTTGTCTCAACCCGGATGGTCGCGACCGGTATACCAATTTCTATAACCAATATGGAAATGTACCGCCCAACGGTGATGAAGATTCACACGAGCACAACGAGCCGTGGCCAAGAGGACGATCAAACCACTATATGTTCGACCTGAACCGCGATTGGGCATGGGGTACACAAACAGAAACACAGGCACGCCTGAAAGTATATAATCAATGGATGCCGCATGTACACGTTGACTTCCATGAACAAGGACATAACCATCCATACTTCTTCGCACCAGCTGCAGAACCTTTTCACGAGATCATTTCAAAATGGCAGCGGGAGTTCCAGCTAATGATCGGTAAGAACAACGCTAAATATTTTGATGAACAGGGCTGGCTATATTTCACGAAAGAAGTATTCGATCTATACTATCCCAGCTATGGCGACACTTATCCTACTTATAGCGGTGCCATTGGTATGACGTATGAACAGGGCGGTCAAACCGGTATCACGGTAACGACACGTGAAGGAGATCCGCTCACGCTGAAAGACCGACTGACACATCACCACACTACAGG